>DAIMMR010000024.1:0-21522 GCA_036720575.1 Clostridium sp. | reverse complement strand
TTTTATGCCTATTTTTAAGTAGGACAAGTTTAAAAAGAATAATTTGAACTACGCCATTTCTTCTATATCAAATCTCTTTTTATATTTATTAACAGCCCTCAGAAAGAGTTGAAGCTTTAGGATATATTTTCTTATTAGCTTTAATGGTGTATACATCTATTGAAAGAGAAGTAAGAAAAGCATTAAAGAAAGAAAAAGAACCACTTATAATACCAGGTAAGATAAAAAGCCATACCCCTACAGCAAGTAATATTATAGAACTCTTAGAAAAAATGTTAGTTTTAATTGTTACTTTTGGAGATGGAACTGTTAAACGTCAAATAAATAAAATAAATGCTAATCTAAAAAGGTTTTTAGTGTTGGCTCGATTTAATGAGAAAATATATGTAGAAGACTATATTATCTAAAGGTATAAATTTCCTAAGCTAGAATATATAACTATATAAAATTAGAATACCATTTTTTAAAAAAATTTATCTGGTAAATTTATTATTTTATAGTTGGTATATACATAAAACATAAATATCAGCAATGCATAATAAGGCTATAGCACAAGGAATTTCCTAAAATCCATTTAGACCGTCAACACAGAAAACGAGAACATTTTGAATGCCCCTATTTTTAAGGCCATTAAGAACTGACAGCCAGAACTTACTGCTTTCATTTGCACCTATCCATATACCAAATACTTCTTTTTGACCATCCATATTTACGCCCAATACAACATAGGCAGCTTTAACTACAATTTGTTTATCTTCACGTACTTTATAGTGAATTGCATCCATAAATACAAAGGAATAAGTCTTTTCAAGAGGTCTATTTTGTCATTCTGTAACCACAGGAAGAATCCTATTTGTTATATTGGATACCATTTCCGATGATAAATCGACGCCATAAAGATTTTTTACCTGTTCAGATATATCTCTTGTAGTCATTCCTGCTGCATAAAGAGCCATTACTTTATCTTCAATATCAGTTACATTCCTTTGATACTTAGAAATTATTTTAGGTTCATATTCACCATTTCTATCACACGGTATATTAAGATTGACTGGACCAAGTTCAGATTTTATAGTTTTTTAGAATAGCCGTTCCTACTGTTAGCTGTTTGTTTTTCAGATATATCATATTTATCATATCCAAGTTGAGTATCCATTTCTGCTTCTAGCGCTTCTTGAAGTATATCCTTAAACATTTCCTTCATGACAGCTAAAACTTCATCAGTATTCTCAAATTTTTGTTCATTAACATAATTTCTTAAAGTTTATTTAGAGATATTCGACATAAAAAAACTCCTTCCTGTAAATAAATGTAAATCAATTATCTAAAATTATTGCCAAGAAAGAGTGCTTTTTATTCAGTTTACACAAAATTTTTTTCAGGCTCCGAAAAATATCATTGAGTCCTTTTATTCCTTGCTTTATATGTTTAAAATTTTTGCTTGTTACTGGCAAGCACTTTTGGAGAAATTTCGGCAAATAATTTTACTGAATTTTTTCCATTTTTAATTTTCTAAAATATGGATTTTCTATGCTCAAGCCTATAACTTTTACCAGTCATATTAAAAAGTTCACATCTATAAGATATTCTATCAAGAACTGCTGTAGTTAAAGCAGGATCTCCTAATAGTTCTACCCAATCTTCAAATCCTTTATTAGAAGTGATTATAAGCGAAGCCTGTTCATGAAGTGCTGATATTAATTGGAAGAACAGATTGGCTTCATCTCTACTTATAGGTAGGTATCCAAGTTCATCAATTATTACAAGGTTTGAAGAAAGAATTCTGTTCACTTTGCCTTTACTTTTTCTTGATATTTCTTGTGTTTTTAAAACATGCATTAAATTATCCATGCTAACAAAACTTACTTTATAACCTAATTCTACAGCCTTATAGCCTAAAGAAACACTAATATGAGTTTTTCCTACGCCCGGAGGGCCAAGAAAAATAAGGTTGTACATTCTTTCTATCCACTCCATTTCAATAAGCCTATTTATTTGTTTTTGTGTTATTGATTTCTGAAAGTTAAAGTCAAAGTCTTCTATCTTTTTAACAACAGGAAATCCAGCATATTTAAGCCTTCTTTCCTGTGCCTTTTTATCCTTTAAGGCTATCTCATTTTCAAGTATAGACAATAGCAAATCCTGATAGGATGAGCTGCCTAAATCAGCTTTTTCAATCAGCTTATTAGCATTTACCTTTAAGTAGTTAAGATTTAGATCCTTAGCATAATCCTTGATCAATTCTAACTTTTCCATTGTTTTTTATCCTCCTTCAAAGCGCTGCTATATTCATTAATATTTCTTACTTCAGGTTGTAACCCTTTATACTTTGATGGTATGGATATGTCGTCTAAAACAGACTTTTTGTCAACTTGGTTATTACTTTTAGCATTCATATATTCAAGTGTTTCCTTAAACATTCCAGCACTCCATAAACTATGGATAACACAATAATCTACTGCCTTAGCTATAACCTCTGATTCATAAAAAGGTGTTACATTTATTATTACTCCAAACTGATCTTTGCAGTAACGAACCTTTTCGTGTCTTATGTTATCAAGTAGTATTTTTGCATTGTTAGTTTTACCAAGTAGAGAAAAGGCTCTCTCATATATATCATCCACTGAACAACTATGTATATCTCTTTCAGGATGAATGATTTTCACCAGTTCTCCTCGTTTAGTGCTTATCTGATGGCTTACTATTAATTCACCAGTTTCTATGTCTGCGATGTCTACTTTAGTACCTCTTAATATTAGTTTAACTTCTTTACCTGGTGTATATGTACCTTTAGGAACCTGGTATCTATTCTGTTTGTACAAAATTATATTGTTTTTTCTTACAGCATAAGTTAAACTAATATCAGTTGAACTTTTATCAAAGAGTTCAGGTATTGGCAGCAGGTGTTCCTTTTCTAGAGTAAACACTTCTGCTGGTACCTTTTTTGTTATTTCATGTTTTTTGCAATTTCCTGTTCTATCAAGCCATTTGAAAGAATCATCGTTAAAGGACTCAATATCTATAAAGATCCTATTTACAGCAAAATTATATTTTGCATATTTTACTACTGCTTCAATTTTACCTTTACTTTGAGGGTCATGTCCTCTGCAAAGCCTTACTTTGTATTTCATGGTATCAATATAGTTCTGAAAACCTTCGGTATAAATTATGTCTCCATTATTTTCTGCTACAGTAAGTATTCGGTCCTGATCATATACTATTTCAGCAGGCATACCGCCTAAATATTCAAATGCTCTATTATGTGCATCAATAAAGGATAATGTATTAAAGGGCTTATCTGTCCATAATATATATTTGTATCTTGAATGGGATAACACCATTGCAAAACAGTAAACTTTAATTTTGCTACCATCTAACTTTTTAAGCCATATTTGTCCCATATCAACCTGTGATTGATATCCCATTGGAAGTTCATCTACTTCCTCAAATTGTCTTATTGGCGAAGCCTTCGGCAGGCTATATTCTTGTCTTAAGTTACTGATATATAGTCTCAATGAACGCTCTTTGAAATTCACTTCACCATGCCTTTCTTTAATCCAATCAAGTACCTGTGCTGCAGACATATCTCTAAAATCTGTTATCCACTCTAAAATCTCATCCTTATACTTATCTATCTTTTTAGATCTGCTCTTAGCATCAATAGCCAATTGTGCATATTCAGCAGGAGACATATTCCAATATTTATCCACAGTTTTATAGTTCACATTTAACGTCCTTTGGACCTGTGATTTATTTAAACCCATTGCTTTATATTGTTTAATTTCACCAAACAAATTCCATCCCTTCAATCTTTTCATCCCCCTCTGTAAAATATATCTTCAATTTTATCAGAGGTTGAATTATTATTGTACTTAACTGGGAAATATTCTCCCTTTTTGTTTGCCGAAATCTCACCCTTTTAGTTTACCATTAACATTGCTGCCTTTTTCCTTGTACTTGAATATTTTGTACCATAGGGGAACAATCCTTTTACCTACTTTTAATGAAAACTGCAGTATTAAGAATTTATCCTCTATAGTTGTATGGTCAAATATTATGATTATTTTTTATATAACATATCTATATGTGGAATATTATCTTCTAAATACTCCTTTGAAATTTTTTTAAAGCCAAGGCTTCTGTAAAAGTTAAGTAAATATGCTTGTGCTTGAATCTTAATTTCTTTTTCATTTAGCGTTAGTTCTACAAAATTAATTGCTTTCGAGAACATTTCTCTTGCTATGCCCTTGCCGCGATAACTTTTATGTACTAATACTCGACCAATAGATATTTCATCATAGGAGACTCCCCTTTCTAAGATTCTCAAATACGCAATGATTCTACCCTCATCCTGAAGGTATAAATGGTATGATTTTTTATCTCTGCCGTCGCAATCTTGGTAAGGGCATTTCTGTTCTACAATAAATACTTCATTTCTTATTTTTAAAATTTCATATATTTCCTCAGTTTTTAATTCTTCAAACTTCTTTAGTTTCCAATTCAACGTTTTTCCCCCTCTTTTAATAATTTTTTGTAATTATTTTATAAATTCATTATACTAATTTGTGAAATTTAAATCCTTTGTTGAAAAAATTCTAAGCAAGTAATGTTAGTGGGTACTGAAAATTGTGCTATAAAAAATTAAAGTGTAATCTGCAAACGGTAAAAAATATTTAGCAAACTAAAATGTGGAAAAGTATTGAATTTACATATGTATATACATTATAATATAAATGTTGAAGTTATAAAATTTATATTATTAGAGGTGAGTATTTATGTAGAAAGTTATTATTGGCGTAAATATTCTGTGGTATTATACAAAAAATATAAAAGGTTAGTTATTTAAAAAGCTTAAAAAATAAATAGCTATTTAAGAAAGTGATGTGAATTAAATGAGTAGTATTTCGCGAAGGATTGAAAGATTGCCAGTTACGCCCATGCTTTGGACAGTACTGTTTTTGTCAGGTATTGGATGGCTGTTTGATGCCATGGATCAAGGTATGATGGCTGGTGTAATGGCTTCAATTGGAAAGTCATGGAAACTTACTCCTGCCGATTTAGGCTTACTCGGAAGTGCTTCAGCAGTGGGAATGGCTATTGGTGCTGCTGTGGCTGGAATGGTAGCTGACAGATATGGTAGAAGAACAGTTGTTACATTTACTCTTGTTCTATATGGATTAGCCAGTGCTGTATCCGGGATTTCTCCTAACTTTACTATATTATTGTTGCTGCGATTTTTAACGGGATTAGGCCTAGGTGGAGAGCTGCCGGCAGCATCTACTTTGGTTAGTGAATTTTCACCTGCTAAATCCCGTGGTCGGATGGTTGTTTTGTTAGAAAGTTTCTGGGCTTGGGGATGGATTGCTGCAGCTTTAATTGCTTACCTTTTGATACCGATATATGGATGGCGTATTGGATTTTTCTTAGGAGGAATACCAGCACTGTATGCAGCCTATCTGAGAAGAAATATTCCAGAATCTCCTCGATACTTGGAACAGAAAGGACGTTTGGAAGAAGCAGATGGAATTGTACGTAAAATGGAACAACAGGCTGGAATAATTAATAATGAAATAGCTGTAACCGATTTGCCAAGAAATGAAAAAATGAGTAATATCACTCTTGCTGATTTATGGTCCAAAGCTTATTTTAGGCGTACCATTGTGCTGTGGGTTCTATGGTTAGGTATTAATTTTGGATATTACGGGTTTGTTTTATGGACTCCGACCCTGCTTGTTGGCAAGGGGTTCAGCTTAGTAAAGGGATTCCAATTTACATTAATTATGAGCATTGCTCAGCTGCCCGGATATTACAGTGCAGCCTATCTAATAGAAAAGATTGGTCGTAAAGTAGTTCTAGTGGTCTACTTAATAGGTACCTCCTTATCAGCATATTTATTTGGCCAAGCAGCATCTGCAGTTACTGTGCTTGTTTTCGGATGCCTACTTTACTTTTTCAGTCTAGGAGCCTGGGGTGCAGTGTACGCTTATACACCGGAAGTTTATCCTACACGTGTTAGAGGCAGTGGAGCCGGTTGGGCAGCTGCAATTGGCCGAATTGGTGCCATCGCTGCTCCTTACATCGTTGGATTGGTATATGAAACTAAAGGTAAACAAGCTGGCTTCACTTATGTCTTTCTTATGCTAACTATAGTATTCGCAGTAGTTGCAGTAGTAGTTGCTCTACTTGGTATTGAAACTAAAGGTCGAACCCTTGATGAAATCAATGTGTCTTAACCATACTAGACACTTAAGAGTATATTAATTAATTATCTAAAAATAAATATAATTATTTGATTTATCCGATGGCTACCAGTGATTAGCCCTATCTTTTATTAGAAAACTTCTCTTCCTACTATTAGAGGAGCCCAAATCATAGATTTGGGCTCCTCTGCTTAACTTTTAATATAGGGATACATTTAAATATGTTTTCCTATATTAAAAGTTATCATTATTTACATACATCAACCCATGTGCCAGAAGTTACTTTTGATAATTCTTCTGGGGTAATTTTTACAGCAGAGTTACGTGAGCCAGCAGCAGGATATACATATTCAAATTTTTTAAGTGATTCATCAAGATAAGTGTCCATTTGAGTTTTTAATCCAAATGGACAAACTCCTCCTACTGGATGCCCAGTAAATTCAAGTACTTCATCAGCACTTAGCATCGTGGCTTTTGTGTGAAAATAATCTTTAAATTTCCTATTGTCAATTCTTGAATCGCCTTCTGATAATATAAGTATATTTCTATCTTTTAATTTAAAGGCCATAGTTTTAGCTATTAAAGCAGGCTTGACTCCAAGAGCGTTAGCTGCTAATTCAACGGTAGCAGTACTTTGACCCATTTCGATTATTTCAAGTGATAAATTGTTATCTTTGAAATACTGTTTTACACTTTCTAAACTCATCAAATCACTCCCAATTATGTATATCTATAAAATAATTATTAAAATTAAGTATAAATAAATACCTACCTTTTTACAAGGTAAATATTGTATGAAAATATAATTTTTAATTTTCACTATTATCTGGAATTTATTATATCCTCCATGTGATTAGTATATCTAACTTATATGTGTTCATCAATTAGAGTATAGGTCAATTATTTATATTTAAATGATAAAAATAAGAAATGGTATATGCATTTAATAAAGTAGTTTTAGTGGTCTACTTAATTTTATTTCTATTTTTAGAATTTGCTTTGTTTTTAGTACATAATCCATTCATAAATTTTTGAAACTTATCAACACCAACGCCCACATACCATACCCCTACAAGCATGGATACTCCAATTTGTATTGATAAACTTCCTATTTTACTAATTTCAATAGGGGACATAATAGTTAAACCAATGGCCCATCCACATAGCCATGATGGCAAATAAATCCATCTACTATATATACATCCAATTATTACTGCCAATCCACCCATAACGAATAATGTAATAAATAATTCTACATCAGGATTGAATTGCATTATACCCATAATTTTTAATACACAGTATGCCCATATATCACCACATAAAAAACCTATTGAAATTTTAACTCCATCATGTATGTTATTTCCATTGGCTACATATATAGCTGCACAAATTAAAGCCACTGCCCCTGTATTAATTCCTAAATAAGGACTTAATACAGCCCATAAAGGCGGCAATAATGCTATTCCCAATGCTAATATTAAAGTATTAAGCCATTCTTTTCTATCTAATTTTTTCATAGATATATTCTCCTCTCAATCCATTTCTACGTTTAAGCACTCCTATTTTATTTTCATTATATTTCCTAATGAGGATAATACCAATATTTGTATCACTAAGGCAAATCAATTTACATATATTGTAATAATATAGAGGATGAAAAATAAAAACTTCACTTTGATTATAAATTTACTTTATCAAAGTGAAATTTTTTTGCTTCAGTTAACAGCATTAAATTTTAATATATTTTATTTGCCAGCAGCAGAAATCATTGCCTTAACATTTTCTATCTTTGCATTTGCAGGTATATCACAACCAGATGATAGAATAAATCCCGGACCCATATCTTTTATTAGGCGAGAGCTGTAATCATATACCTCATCAGGAGTTCCAAGAACAAATTTTGAAGCTTGAACATCTCCTTTAATACACATACGATCTCCTAGTTTTTCTTTAATTTTGTAAATATCTGTAGTACCATCTGTTTCAAATACACAAGTACCTTTTGGAAATTCTTTAAAATAGTCAAGTCCGCGTTCCCAATTGGAATCAGCATGGAAACTTGCAGCTGCTCCTGTCTCTATTATAGCGTCAGTTATCTTTTTAAGGCTTTTCCATACAAATCTTTCCCAAAGTTTAGGGTTATAGAAATCAGGGCATCCTCGCCCCATAGCTATGAATACACCTAAAGGGTCAACAGCATTTTTAACAGCTTGTTTCATTGCTTTAATGTTTGAATCAGTAATTATGTCCATTACTTCTTCTACCTTTTCAGGCATCTTTCTTATATCCATCATAAATTTTGATAGTGTACGGCCTACACTTAAGTAATCAATAGGATGTACTATTTGTACTGCACCATAAAGAGGATATCCCTCATCATTTATATTTTTCATATACTGTGGACATTTAGTTATTACTTCATTTAATACATCTAAATCTAAGTTTATCTTTGAAGCAAAATAATCATCTCTAAAAGCTTCAAATCCTTTATTTATTATAGTATCATAATCATCTGTGGTCATCAATTGGCGCTCATCAACCTGCCAGAGCATATTATCTGAAAGTTCACGTCCAGGAAGCTTCATATTTGAAAAGGATGTAGTTCCCATAGTTGATGCGAAACAAAATGAAGCTGGTGATGCATCAACATCTCCAAACATTTTCATTCCTTTTAATATAACTCTATTTGACAAGTCTAAATCTGCTACAAAATCAGACATTTTTACACCAGTTAACTTTGGAAAAATACAAATTCCAAATGGAACAACAGGTGTCCTATCAGTCTTCTCCAATTTAATTGCCTTTTTAACTCTGTTTAAACGTTCATTATATAATTCTTTTGTAGTTTTCATATTATTTTACCCCCATAACTTTTTTACAGAAATCAACTGTCTGCTGTGCATCTTTACAAACTAAATCTGCACCCATGTATTTTCCTGCATTTTCATCTACAGGGCCACCTCCAACTAGGATCTTTAAATCTTTTCTAAGTCCTGCATCTTCTATTTCCTTTATACATTGTTTTACATTATCAAAGCAAGTAGTCAAAAGACATGATATTCCTATAGCCTTAGGCTTATATTGTTTTATAGCTTCAATATATTTTGCTGTAGGTACATCAACACCTAAATCCTTTACATCAAAGCCGTTACTTTTCATTACAGTAGTTACTATATTCTTTCCTATATCGTGTATATCATCGTAAATAGTTCCCATTACAAATATGCCGTTGCTTGATCCAGAGGACTCTCCCAATCCTCCAATGATTTCTGATGCTTCATTAAACACTTCTGCTGACATAATGAGTTCAGATAAAAAATATTCTTTTTTTTCAAATCTACTTCCTACAATTCCCATTCCTTCTTGTAAATCTGCTATAATATCTAATACTGGTGTTCCATTTTCTTTTTGTGCCTTTACTTCTGATAATACAACGTCTTCATCTAAGTCCGCCATTGCATCAATTAATTTTTTACTCACTTTTATATCCTCCCTTTAATACAAAATAAGAATTTGTGTTAATTTGTACTAATGCTAGAATAGCATATACATTGTGGGAATTCAGCTTACATAATGACTGAATTTGATACATTTATTTATACAATGTGAATAAATTACTCTAATAAACACAAAGGCACTGAATATTATTCCTCCTTAAAAAGGTCCTAATGGAATAAGATTCAGTGCTTTTTAACATTCTTACCCGGAGATAAGAATAAGCATTATATTATTTAATTAATGCTGAATTATATGACAATTTAGCATTTTCATCTTTAAGATATAACTTCTTTTACATAGAAATAATGCTGACAAAATTTACTTAGAAACGCTACAATATATTTGATAAAGCTATCAATATTCCAATCTTAGCATGGTCAAAAGTAAGTCCACCCTGCAGATAACCTATATAAGGCTCTCTTATAGGTGCATCTGCAGACAACTCTATAGAAGATCCCTGTATGAAAGCTCCAGCAGCCATTATTACCTGATCTGAATATCCAGGCATATCCCAAGGTTCACACTGGACAAAAGAATCTACAGGAGATCCCTTTTGAATTCCGCGGCAGAAATTTATAAGCTTTTCTTTGTCATTAAACTTAATAGCCTGTATTATATCGCTTCTTTTATCCGTATATTTAGGCAGTACTTCAAATCCTGAAAGTTCCATTATTCTAGAACAGAATATAGCTCCCTTTAATGCTTCTATGGCAACATGAGGCGCAAAAAATAATCCTTCATATAAAAGTCTCATTACACCAAAAGTAGAACCACATTCTCCACCTATTCCAGGTACAGTTAGTCTGTAAGAAGCTTTTGTAACGCAGTCTTTCTTTCCTGCTATATATCCACCAGTTGGTGCTATTCCACCACCTATGTTTTTTATAAGTGAACCTGCTACTAAATCAGCGCCTACATCTGTAGGCTCTATTGTATCTATGAATTCACCATAACAATTGTCTACAAAGCATATTACATTAGGGTTTATATCTTTAACGAAATCTATAATTTCCTTGATTTCAGATATAAGAAGAGATTTTCTCCAGCCATAACCTGTCGATCTCTGTATATGTACCAATTTTATTGCGTGATTATTTTCCAGATGCTTTTTTATGTCCTCAAAATTTATTTTGTTATCATCAGTTAAATTTACCTGTTCATAATTTACTCCATATTCTTTAAGAGAACCTGAACCCTTGTTTTCTATGCCAATTACTTCATGAAGGGTGTCATAGGGATCACCGCATACTGAAAGCATAGTATCTCCGGGACGTAAGTTCCCGAAAAGTGCACAGCCAAGAGCATGAGTTCCATTTACAAAATGAGGCCTTACAAGGGCACTTTCTGAATTGAATATTCTAGCATAAACTTTGTCCAAGGAATCTCTACCTATATCTCCATATCCATATCCAGATGAATTTGTAAAATGAGATTCACTTATTCCCTCTTCTTGCAGTGCATTTAAAACTTTTAATTGATTGAATTCCCTTATTTCATCGTAGTATTGAAATTGGTCTTTCACATCATTTAAAGCCTTTTCATATAAATCAATTACCTTGTCGCTTATTTTATATTTATCTTTAAGTACTTTTTTTGTTATATTTAGCAAAAATATTACCTCCTAAATGTATGTACTAAATGTCATATTAACATATAGAAAAGGAATAGACAAATGTCCATTCCTTTATATCTCGTTTCCCGAAAAATTATTAAATAAAATGGTTTTTATAGGCGTCATAGTTGAAATTGCATGTTTATATACCATCATTTGTTTACCATCACAATCCATTATAACAGTAAAGTTGTCAAAACCCTTTACATTTCCTTTAATTTGAAATCCATTTGTTAAATATATAGTAACTGGAATTTTATTTTTCCTTGCCCCATTTAAAAATATGTCCTGTAAGTTATTAGCTGTTTTACTCATAGTTCTCACCCTCCGTAACTTTTATTTATATTCATACAATATAATGAATTTAAATTTTCATTATATTAAAGACGTGGATTATATGTTCTACAATGTCTTCGTCATAACTAAAATTATCCTTATTTATCCAAATTACCCTTTTATCTTTTCTAAACCAGGTTAACTGCCTTTTGGCATAATTTCTACTTCCTTTTTTTACTAAATAGATAGCTTCATCTAAGGTAGAATTTCCATTTAAATAATCTAAAATTTCCTTATAGCCTATACCCTTCATGGATTGCATATCAGGAGTATATCCCATGGATTTTAGCCTTTTAACTTCATCTATAAGGCCATTTTCCATCATTAAATCTACCCTCTTATTTATTCTATCATATAATTTAGCCCGGTCCATAGTGAGTACAAAATAATATATGTTATAAGGTATGTCATATAAATTGGTATTTGCATTGTACTCACTTATAGTTTTTCCTGTGAGTTTATACACTTCCAGGGCACGTATAACTCTTTTTAAGTCATTTGGATATAATCTTTTGTAAGAATCTATGTCTACCTCTTTCAAAAGGGAATGTACATATTCCTTCCCCTTTTCTTCTGCTAAATTTTCCAGGTATTCTCTATAACTTTTGTCTGTTTTTGCATCTGTAAAATTGTAATTTAAAATGAGAGAATTTATATAAAGTCCAGTACCACCTACTACCATAGGAAGTTTATCTTTTTTACATATTTCATCTATTGCATTTTCAGCTAAGGCTTTGTATTCAGATACGTTGAAATTTTTATCTGGTTCAATAAAATCTATTAAGTGATGGGTAATCCCCTGCATTTCATCTTCTGTAACCTTAGCAGAACCTATATCCATATACTTGTATATTTGCATTGAATCTGCAGATATTATTTCGCCCTTTAATTTTTTAGCAAGTTCTATAGATATATGGGTTTTCCCAACTGCAGTTGGTCCCGAAAGTATAAATAAGTTTTTCATTTCTCTCCTCATTGTATTCTTTTGAATTTTTTCTCCAGGTCATTTAGTGTAAGTTTTATTATAGTAGGCCTTCCGTGGGGACAGTTAAATGGGTCATCTATAAAGCGCAGTTCTTCAATTAAATGATTCATCTCTATTTCTGAAATGCTAGCATTTGCCTTTATGGCAGCTTTGCAGGCAAGGGTTGCAAGTGAAAGATATTTAACTTCCCAGGTATTGCCTGATCCCATGTTTCTTAAATTATCTAATATATCCATAAATAAATTTTTCATATCGGGTTTCCCAAGTATCATAGGTACTTCTCTTATACTTATTGTATTATTCCCAAATAATTCTATATTAAAACCAGCTTTTTTAAATAAATCTCTATTTTCTATAAAACAATTATAATCTTTAATTGTAAGTTCCATTACTACAGGAGTTATTAAAACTTGAGATAATACCATTCCCTTTTGTATACTCTTTTTATATTTTTCAAAGAGAATTTTTTCATGGGCTGCATGCTGGTCTATCATATAAAGATTACTGTTATCTTCTGCTATTATATAAGTACTATGAAATTGTCCTATTATTCTAAGGGGTGGAAATTTAGCTACTCTAGTTTCTTCTGGTTCATTTTTAGATACTGCATTTTCTTTAGCAGTAAAAGATACCGTAGGTTCTTTTATAAATTCATTTTTACTTGAGCTTTCTTTACTTTTTTTAAATAAGCCAGGATCATTTTTTTCTACATAAATCCCCTCATTTGGAGATTTCAAATCTATTGGTATTTGAACTTCCTTAATTTCAGCTTCAGTTTTTTTAGGCTTTAAATCATCTTCCTTTAAATCAATGGTAAAGGAATCCTTTAAGCTTTCCCTTAAAGCCTCATGAATTGCATCAAATACAAATTTAAATACCATTCTGGAGTCGCTGAATTTAACTTCCCATTTGGCTGGATGAACATTTACATCTACAAATTCAGGAAATATGTCTATAAACAATATAAAAAAAGGAAATTTATTTATGGTTAAAAATGATTTAAAAGCTTGCTCTGCAGCGGAAGTTATGGATTTATTTTTAACATATCTCTTATTTATGAATATACTTTGGTTATTTCTGCTTCCCCTACTTATTTCGGAGTTACCTATGTATCCACAAATTGAGATAACATCACTGTGCTTTTCCACAGGAATTATATTTTCATATATATTTTTCCCATATACGCATCGTATAACGTCCATCACTTTTCCCGTACCATAAGTTGTAAGAGCCTTTTTCCCATTTTTAAAAAATTTAAAGGATATATCCGGATTGGCAAGAGAAAGTCTTGTTACTATGTCCGATATACCTGCGGCTTCCCTACTTGGGGATTTTAAGAATTTTTTCCTGGCAGGTACATTGAAAAACAAATCCTCTACTAAAATTGTAGTCCCTTTGTTACAGCCAATTTCTTGAGTTCCCTTTAAGACCCCACCACTTATAATTATTTCATTTCCCACATCAAAGCCTTCTGCTTTACTTTTAAGTATGGTGTTTGATACGGAAGCTATGCTGCATAGAGCCTCTCCACGAAATCCTAAAGTACTTATTTTATTTAAATCCTCTACAGTGCTTATTTTACTTGTGGCATGAGACATAAAGGCTTTTTTTATATCCAAAGGGTGTATTCCCCATCCATCATCTATTATTTTTATGGATTTTTCTCCACCTTCTTCTATTTCTATAGTTATGTTCTTAGCTCCGGAGTCTATGCTGTTTTCAAGAAGTTCTTTTATTACAGATGAAGGGCCTTCAACTACTTCTCCAGCGGCAATTTTATTTGAAGTATTTTCATCAAGTAAATTTATTCTTTTCACCATACATCATCCCTTATGACTAAGTTTTATATTATGGACTTTGCTCTTCTTATTATATCATAAAGTTTATTAAATCCATCCATAGGAGTCATGTTTAGTATATCTATATCTGTAATATCTTTTACTAAATTTGTCTTTTCTATATCTGAAAAGCCCAATTGCATGGTTGATTCAGGCATAGGACCTTTTTTTATAATTATCTCCTCATTTTTGAGAGGTGCTTTTTTCTCATTTAGTGAATACTCCGCATCTAGTGCAATTTCAGAATCAGCACCTTTATTTTCTTTTAGCTTTTTACTTTCAAGGCTATTTAATATTTCTCCTGCTCTTTTTAAAACTTCTTCTGGAAGTCCTGCAAGCTTTGCAACTTCTATACCGTAGGATTGGTCGGCTCCTCCTCTTATAATTTTTCTCAAAAAAACTATATTATTCTCCATTTCTTTAACGGATACACAGTAATTTTTGACTCCATCTATTTTACCTTCTAATTTAGTTAGTTCATGATAATGAGTGGCAAATAAGGTTTTACATTTTAGCTTGCTGTTCTTACATATATATTCTATTACCGACCAGGCTATGCTAAGACCGTCATAAGTACTTGTTCCACGTCCTACTTCATCCAGTAAAATCAAACTTTTGTTAGTTGCATTTTTAAGTATGTTAGAAACCTCTGACATTTCCACCATAAAGGTACTCTTTCCCGATGCCAGATCATCTGATGCACCTATCCTTGTAAATATCTTATCGCAAACAGATATGGAAGCATTTTTTGCAGGTACAAAGCTTCCAATTTGGGCCATTATAACAATCAAAGCTATCTGTCTCATGTAGGTAGATTTACCTGCCATATTAGGTCCTGTTATTAAAAGAAGTTGATTCTCAGAAGTATCTATGTTTATGTCATTTGATATAAATTCTCCAGAATCAATCATCTTTTCTACTACAGGATGTCTACCTTCTTCTATAATTATCTTATCTGAATTTGTTATTTCAGGTTTACAATAATTATTTTCTATAGCAACTCTTGCAAGGGAACTTAAGCAATCTACTTCTGAAATTATTTTAGCGGATTTTTGCATTCTATCTACTTCATTTTCTATTTTATCTCTTACTTCTATAAAGACACTATATTCTAGATTTATAAGTTTTTCCTCTGCACCTAATATTTTATCTTCCATTTCTTTTAATTCAGGGGTTATGTATCTTTCTGCATTTGTAAGAGTTTGTTTCCTTATATATCTACCTTCTGGTACAAGATTTAAATTACTTTTAGTAACCTCAATATAATAACCAAATACTTTGTTATAACCTATTTTAAGGGACTTTATTTTAGTAACTTCCCTTTCTGAATTCTCAAGAGAAGCTATCCATTCCTTACCGTGAGCCTTTATTTCTTTAAGTTCATCTATGTCACTGTTATATCCTTTTTTTATAAGGTTACCTTCTTTTAAAGATATTCCAGGATTATCTAATATAGATTTATCCAAAAGTGAATATATGTCCTTTAGTTCATCTAAGTTTTCGTACATATTCTTCAATAATTTTGTATGAAAATTGGATAGTATGGATTTTACTTCGGGTATTTTTTCTATAGAGTTTTTTAAAAAATTTAACTCCTTTGCATTTACACTTTTAGAAGATATCTTCCCAACTAATCTCTCAATATCATATATGTTTTTTAAAGCCTCTTTTAGATCTTCATGGTAGGATATATTATTTGAAATTTCCTCTACAGAATCCAGTCTTTCTTCTATCTTAACCTTATTTATAAGGGGTTGTTCCAGCCATCTTCTAAGCTGTCTTCCTCCCATAGATGTATTTGTTTTATCTATAATCCAGAGGAGAGATCCCTTTTTATTATTTTCTCTTAAGCTTTCTGTAATTTCTAAATTCCTTCTGGAATTTCCATCTATAGTGAGGTAATCTACTATATTGTAATAGGAAAATTTATTTATATGAGATAGATCATTCTTTTGAGTTTCCCTTATATATTTTAGTAGGGAGCCGCAGCATTTTATAATTTCATTACTATAATTTTCTCCTGTAAAATTTTCGAACTGATCCTCTAACATATTTTTAGTTTCATCTGCAAAATAGCTTTCATTTAATTTGGTGAATGAACCATTAAAAATATCCTTCATTTTATTCAATAGATCAGTACTTATACTATCTTGAATCACTAGTTCACTTGGAGAGTATTTCGATATTTCATCTAAAATTGTAGATAAATTAAAAGGAGTGTCCGTACAATTGAATTCTCCAGTGGATACATCTGCAAAGCACAGTGCAGAAATATTTTCCCTGGTATCTATGTACAAACACGCTATATAATTATTTTTATTTTCTTCTAAAAAAGTAGAATCCGTATAAGTTCCAGGAGTTACAACCTTAATTATGCCCCTTTTAACTATACCTTTTGCTAGAGCTGGATCTTCTAGTTGTTCACATATAGCTATTTTGTATCCCTTGTTTATAAGCCTTCCTATATATGAATTTGCGGCATGATAGGGTATTCCACACATAGGAGCCCTTTCTTTTAAGCCGCAATCTCTACCTGTAAGTACTAATTCAAGTTCTCTAGATGCTATTTTTGCATCTTCGAAAAACATTTCATAAAAATCACCTAATCTGAAAAACAGTATACAATCTTTATAACTTTCTTTTACTTCCATATACTGCTGCATCATTGGAGTTAATGTCACTTTACTGTCCCCCTTGCTGTTGTATTTCCTCACCTAAAAGTGAGAAAGAAGTTGCTTTTGTTATGTGTACTTTAACTAATTTGCCTATATCTTTTTTATTACCTTCAAAGTTTACCAGCTTACCTGACCTTGTTCTGCCTGCAAGTTTTGTATTATCATTTTTACTTGTACCCTCTACTAATATTTCTTCCGTTCTTCCCTCATAGACTTTGTTTTTTCTAGCAGAGGATTCATTTATAACTTCAACAAGTCTATTAAATCTTTCATGTTTTATATCTTCTGGAATCTGCTCTTTAAAATCATAAGCAGGAGTACCTTTCCTTTTTGAATATATAAAAGTAAATGCAGAATCATACTGTACTTCTCTTGCAAGATTTAATGTTTCTTCAAAATCCTCTTCTGTCTCACCTGGAAAACCAACTATTATATCTGTAGTAATAGCGGCATCAGGGACTTTTTCTCTTATCTTTTTAACAAGATTTAGATACCCTTCTTTTGAGTAGTTTCTGTTCATTTTTTTTAGAAGAGAAGTTGAACCAGATTGTACTGGAAGATGTATTTGCTCACATACTTTACTGCACTCAGCTACTGCATCTATTACATCTTCAGTTAAATCTTTAGGATGGGATGTCATGAATCTAATTCTTTCAACACCATCTATAGAATTAATTCTCCTCAAAAGATCACTGAAACTTACTTTAGGTTCTAAAGTTTTACCATAGGAATTTACATTTTGTCCAAGGAGGGTTATTTCTTTATAACCTTTTGAAATCAATTCTTTTATTTCTTTTTCAATATCTTCAGGTTTTCTGCTTCTCTCTCTTCCTCTTACATAGGGAACTATGCAGTAGGTACAAAAATTATTACATCCATACATTATTGTAACAAAGGCTTTTACATTACTTTCTCTATCTATTGGAAGCCCTTCTACGATTCCAGATTCTTTGTCTTGTATTTCAATTACAGATGTATTTTCCTGCTGAACTCTATTTAAGTATTCAGGAAATTTATAGGCATTATGAGTCCCAAATATTATATCTACAAAAGGAAATCTTTTGATTATGTTTTTTGCCATGTCTTTTTGCTGCATCATGCATCCACATATGGCTATTATGAGATTTGGATTTTTAATCTTTAGCTTTTTGAGCATTCCAAGATTTCCATATACTTTTAGTTCTGCATTTTCTCTTACGCAGCAGGTATTGAATATTATTAAGTCCGCAGAAGATCTATCTTCTGTTCTTTTATATCCTAATCGTTTTAACATGCCAGATAATTTTTCAGAATCCTCTTCATTCATCTGACATCCCCAGGTTTCTATAAAGAAATTTTTAGCTGCCTTTTCTACGTTATTTATCATGTATTATAACCTCCGATAGTCTTAGCTTTACACTGTATTATAACATAATAAGTAATTAAAAATAAACATAATACATTCAAATATATGTGATAAAAACAAATTAACTAACAAAGACTGCGTTGGTTCTCCTGATATGATAATTTAAGTGTATAATAAATATATAGAATAGATTTCCTATTTAGAATTATACAACAATAAAGTTTTTATTGAAAAAATCATTCAAAAACTATATTATTGTAATATATCTATTTATAAGGTGGCGACAAATAGATATTCATATGACAAAATATTTACTTAAGGGGGTTTTTTTATGAAAATAAATTTTTCAGAAAGGGCAAATGGTTTAAAAGCATCTGAAATAAGAGAGCTTTTAAAATTAACAGAGATGCCTGAAGTCATTTCTTTTGCCGGAGGATTACCAGCACCGGAATTATTCCCTGTAGACGGAATGAAGAAAGTTACTCAAGAGGTTTTGGAAAAAGATGGACAAGTTGCTTTACAATATAGTACAACAGAAGGTTTTAAGCCTTTAAGAGATATAATAGCAAAGCAGAGAATGTCTCCTGAAGGTGTAGATGTAACTGGAGATGATATAATTGTAACATCTGGATCTCAAGAAGGAATTGAGTTTTCAGCTAAGATATTTGTAAATGAAGGAGATACTATAATATGTGAAAGCCCAAGTTATTTAGGTGCTATTGGAGCATTTAAAGCTTATCGACCTAATTTTACTGAAATAGAAATGGATGAGCATGGTATCATAATAGAAAAATTAGAAGAAGAATTAAAGAAAAATAAAAGGGTTAAAATGATATACACAATTCCAGATTTTCAAAATCCAACAGGAATAACTATGTCAGATGACAGAAGAAAGCGTATTGCAGAGCTTGCCAAAGAATATCAGGTCCCTGTAATTGAAGATAATCCATACGGAGAACTCATTTTTGAAGGCACTACACATCCATCTATAAAAAGTTTTGATAAAGATGGCTGGGTAATATACCTTGGAACATTTTCTAAAACTTTTTGTCCAGGTTTGAGACTTGGTTGGATATGTGCTGCACCTGAAATACTTGAAAAATATATTATTATAAAACAAGGTGTAGACTTGCAGTGTAGTACTTTAGATCAAAGGGCAACTGCACTTTTTATGCAAACTTATGATTTAAATGAACATATAGAAGAAATCAAAAAAGTATACGGAAAGCGCAGAAAGCTTATGCTTGAAAGTATGGATAAATATTTTCCAAAAGAAGTTACACATACAAATCCTTATGGAGGACTTTTCACTTGGGTTTATTTAAAAGAAGGTTTAGATTCTGCTGAAATATTAAAAGAAGCATTAAAAGAGAATGTTGCCTATGTTCCTGGAGGTCCTTTCTTCCCAAATGGTGGACATAAAAATCATTTTAGATTAAACTACTCCTGTATGTCAGAAGACAAAATTGTTGAAGGAATCAAAAGATTAGGAAAAGTTCTTGCTAAATACTATTAATATATGAATAAAAACTCTCCCTTCGGGTTAAACTTCTCTTAAGGGAGAGGATAATATGTATGATATAAAAGATTTTAAAAAATTACAAGAGAGAAAAAATAAGTTAAGGGCTGATTGCATTGGAGACAGAGGTTATTTTAGAAGTACTTACTATGAAAGTATGTTTCAATTTAAGTCAATGCACATTCCTACAGAAAACTTAATTAAATAGAAATTTTTAATTTAAATTACCTTTAGATTGGTTAAAATTAATAGTCGGAGGATAAATTATATGAAATTATCAAATAGAATTTTAAATATGCAATTTTCGCCTATTCGTAAATTGGCGCCTTATGCAGCTGAAGCTAAAAAGAGAGGAATAAAGGTCTATCACTTAAATATTGGACAACCTGATGTACTTACTCCAGACATATTTTTTAAGGCAATTTCAAATTTTAAGGAAAAGGTACTTAAATACACTGAATCACAAGGAATGGATGCACTTCAAGAAAGTTTTATAGAATATTATAAAAAATGGGGTACAGAATTTACAAAGGATGAACTTTTGATAACTAACGGTGGAAGTGAAGCCATAATGCTTACTTTTATGACTTTATGTGATCCTGGTGATGAAATACTTTCACCTGAGCCTTTTTATACAAATTATAATGGATTTGCACAAGTAGCGTCAGCTAAAATGGTTCCTTATTTAACAAAAGCTGAAGAAGGATTTCATCTGCCACCTAAAGAAGTAATAGAAAGTAAAATAACTGATAAAACACGTGCTCTTATGATTTCAAATCCAGGAAATCCAACTGGAACAGTGTATACTGCAGAAGAACTCAGAATGCTTGGAGATATAGCTAAAGAACACGATTTATTCTTAATTGCAGATGAAGTTTATAGGGAATTTGTATATGATGGATTGAAATATACTTCAGCCCTTACTTTGAAGGACATTGAAGACAGAGTAATAATCGTAGACAGTATATCAAAGCGTTACAGTGCTTGTGGTGCAAGAATTGGTCTGGTAGCTTCAAAGAATAAGAATCTTATTTATAATATAATGAAATTATGTCAGTCTAGACTTTGTGTACCTACAGTAGAACAGGTAGGTGCTGCAGCTTTAAAAGATACTCCAGAAAGTTACTTCATTGAAACTAGAAAAGAGTACCAAAAAAGAAGAGACATACTTATGGACGGTCTTAAAAAAATACCTGGGGTTGTATGTCAAAAGCCAACAGGTGCTTTCTACATAGTTGCTAAGTTACCTGTCCCAGATGCAGAAGATTTCGCTAAATACTTATTAACTGAGTTTAATAAAGATGGTAAAACTGTAATGGTAGCACCTGCAGGAGGGTTCTATGCTACTCCTGGTCTTGGAAAAGATGAAGTTAGAATATCTTATTGTTTAAATTGTGATGATTTAAAAGATGCTATGGATCTTCTAAAAGCAGCAGTAGAAGAGTATCAAAAAATTAAAAAATAAACAGAGTTCTTGGTTTCAGGTGGAGTTTTTTCTCCATCTGAAACTTAGA
>DAIMMR010000429.1:0-3313 GCA_036720575.1 Clostridium sp. | reverse complement strand
GTATGACATTACTTGAAATTTTGAAGAAAGTTCATGGTCAGGTAGCGTTTGAATTGAATCAAATTGATTGGTAAAAGGAGAATATATGAATACTAAGTTTCTTACAAAAGAAGATTTAGATACAGCAAATGATTATTTTTGTTTACTATGTAATGGAATTCCAGAATTCGATATGCAAAAATTATATCCAGAGTTGTATCGAAAAATTATGAACTTTACGACCAGTAAATTTTGGGCTGAATCGGATTATCAAGATAAAATAAGTAATACAAAATAAAATGAAACAGCAATTTGCTTCAGTCATAAGGTTACACTTTATAAGAAATTATATGAAGCAATAGACTAAGTATTAATTTACTACGTTCTTTTCGCTATCACACCTTGAAATGATTCTCTAGTTTCATGCTCTGTGTAGGCTCTGTAAAAGTTCTGAATGACTCGGAACAGTCAACCTAGTATTGGTCGAATAACAAACGATTAGAACATTGTCGAAGGGAAACCACTCTGAAAGGAGAACGAATCTTGAGAGTATTCGTTAAGAATTTAAGAAATGAACCACTTATGCCTTGTTCAAATCAAAAAGCAAGGAAGCTGTTAAAAGAAAATAAAGCAAAAATTGTTTGCTATCATCCGTTTACAATTCAATTGACATATCCAACAGGAGAAGCAAAGCAAGAAATTAACATAGGAGTTGATACTGGTGCAAGATATATTGGTGTAGCTGTTACATTAGAAAATAAAGTTTTAGTTAAAGGTGAAATTGAATTAAGGCAAAATATTTCTGATAATATGACATTAAGACGTATTTTACGTAAAGCAAGAAGGGATAGAAATACACGATATCGTAAGGATAGATTTCTTAATAGAAATAGAAATATTGGATGGTTGCCACCAAGTGTTCAGAGTAAGTTAGATGCAACATTTATGTGGATTGATAAATTTATTTCATTAGTTCCTAATCCTCGATTGTCTATTGAGGTAGGAAAATTCGATATGGCTAAAATGATTAATCCTAATATTCATGGCAAAGAGTATCAAAATGGAAATTGTAAAGATTATTATTCAGTAAGATATTTTGTTTTTGCCAGAGACAATTATACTTGCCAAGTTTGTCATAAGAAAAATAAAATATTACATACTCATCATATTATTTACAGATCAAATGGTGGTACAAATACAGCAGACAATTTAATCACAGTGTGTACAGATTGTCACACTTCTATAAATCATAAAAAGGGTGGGATTCTTTATGATTGGATGATCAAACATAAGAAGGTAAGACAATATAAGGAACCAACGTTTATGAATATTATCCGAAAACGTATATTTATAAAATACCCAAATGCACGAATTACTTATGGATCGGAAACATCTCCTAAACGTAAAGAATTGAAATTATCAAAAACGCATTATAATGATGCAATAGCAATCAGTAATATTAAAAAAATAAAAGATAATATTAATGATTATTTCTATTATAAACAGTTTCGTAAAAAGAAAAGATCGTTACATGAAACAATTCCAAGAAAAGGTAGGAAGCAAAAGAATGTTACATCTTATCGAATAGTTAAGAATGTAAAGTATCGCAATGGATATTTTTTAAACGATGAAGTAAAATATAAAAATCAAAAATGTTGGGTTTATGGATTTTCAGGTGGTGACAAAAGTAAAGATTGTATTTTAAGAGATATTAATGGAAATATAATAAAAATGCCTACACGTAAAAGTAATGTCAGTGTCGATATGACAAATACAAGTTTTGTATGTCATAATAACAATTGGGAATATGATGTTCAGAAAGGATGATAACACATAGATAATTACATATTGGATAATTTGATTTGTTGGTATAGTATTAAAATTTTCTTCGCAAAGATGAAGTTGTCTTTTGCAGTAGTTGGTAGAATGATTTTGAATTCTGTTAGAAATATTATAAGAAGGAATAAAAATTATGGCGATAATTGATTCTGATAAATTAGATAAAATTTTAATGGAAGAAGCTGTTTTCAAAACTAAGAAAGCTAATAACAATTCAACAGCAGAAGCAAGAGGATTAATTAAAGCACATGACCTTCTAAAGAAACAGCCTTCGATTTGTTGTGAAAATTGTAAAAATTGGTATGACGTTGAAGAACAAGAAAATAAAGCTAAAATAGGTTGTTGTGATTCTCTGTATAATTTCTTTAATGGAGATGATATTGCAACATCTATGAAAAGTTATGCCGATGATTTTTGTAGTTATTTTATTTCAATAAAAAAAGAGTCTGCCAATTAAGCAGACTCCGTGTTGCCAGAAAGTTTTGCGATAGCTTCTTCAGCAGATATTCCTTGGCTTGCAAGTAAATCAGCAACTTTTGATAAATCGTTTTGCTGTTTCTTGTCTAACAATCTTTGCTTCTTGGATTCCAGTTCTTTGATTTGAGCAACAATAGCAGCTTTCTTTTCGTTTCGGCCTGTAATTTCCTGATCTAGGATTGCTATTTGCTCATCAATCGTTTTGCGTACTCCACGAGACATTACAATCAGCTCCTTAATTAATTTGTTATGTTTAGTTTATATCATTATAGAACAAAAGTAAAGAAAATATTCAATAAAATATGAAAGAAGGATAAATAAATGCAAGTCATTGAAACAAATATAAGCTCTGATTTTGAATGGTGTATTAGAGATTATCAATCTAGGGTAATTGAAGTACCTAGTTGGCAAGAATATATTGATCTATTCACAAATTATGATGGCACGGTAAACGGAAAAGATTATAAAACCAGTTCACATATGTATGGAAGTGTATTACCATCTAATTGTAAAATAATGAATTTGAAATATGATACATATCATTTAAGTTGTAAATTGGTTTCGTTTGATGAAACGTATACAATGAAATTAGCATATTTGGTAAGATAAAACTATAATTTGATGCGATAGAAAAGGAGATAGATAATTATAAAGAGAATTCTAATTGGTGGTAGTCCGTGTACATATTGGAGTATAGCACAGAAAAATAATCGTGAAACTAATGCGAATGGTCAAGGATGGGAATTATTTAAAAATTATCTTATTGCTAAAGAAAAGTTTAAGCCAGACTACTTCTTATATGAAAACAATAAATCAGCCTCACAACCTATTAAGAATCAGATTTCACATGAACTTTGTGTGAATTTGCAATACATAAATTCAGCATTAGTATCAGCACAAAATAGACAAAGGTTTTATGCTCATAATATTCCAAATGTTGAACAACCAGAAGATAGAGGAATCCTATTGTGTGATATTATTAAAGAAACGGATTTAAAACCATATAATCCAAAAGGAA
>DAIMMR010000428.1:0-3324 GCA_036720575.1 Clostridium sp. | reverse complement strand
ATTAAGGAATATACTATTACAAAGGGGTGAGTAAAATATTAACAGATTGGCAACAAGAAAGATTTGATGAGTTTGAAGAAGCTATACATAGGAAACAAATGTTATTTAGAAATGGAAAATATAGATGTGTTGGGAAAACATATCTATTGAATGAATTAGGTTTTACTTTGCAAGCATTAGGTTATAAGGTTTTAGTGTATACTCCATATAAAAGAGAATATTTTGCTGAAAGATTTATTTATAACTCTGATAATTCAAGAGGAATAGATAGATTAAAAACAGTAATATTATTCGATGAAGTAGAAATGTATAAGGATGAAACACAGGAGTTGATAAAACTTTTTAAGCAACTTCAAATTCCTGTAGTTGGTTTTGTAAGATACGAAGATGAAGAGCCGACACAATTTAAAATGGAATACGAATGTAAATGGGAGTTTTAAGTTGAATTATATTAAAAAGATAAAATAACGGTTTTATCCTAATTTTAGGTCAAGAAAACGTTGAAATTTCAATATATAAGTGAGGTGATAAAATGACTTTTGGGAAAAGAGAGAGTTTTAATGAAGATTACATAAATTATACAGAAAATATGGATATGTTATTGCATGATTTAAAGTTGTGGGGTTACGAATCATTAACGAAAGACAAAATACTTGAGATTTTCAATAGAAATTTTTCTATTAGTAGATTGATAAAAGTGGAAATTAGTAAAGCATTAGACGATGAAGATTATAGATAAAAGGAATCTTTTATTAGGAGGTTAAAATGGAAGGATATTGTCAACAGTGTATTTATACAGATAGAGAAAAACCACACAAAGAATTTATTAATTACGATATATTAATATATTGTAAAAAGCTTAAAAAGATGTTTCTTGTTATGGTAAAGAAGTTTGTTTTACAGAAAATAGAGATTGGCAACATTTAAATGATGCTAAATTATTATAGGAGTACAAAATGAAGAAAATTTCCTATAAAAAATTTAAAGAAATATTATGTAATCATAATTATGATTTTAATAAAGTTTTTGATTATATTTGTGATGAGAATGGAGTTATGTCTTATAAAGTTAGTTTGATATGTAAGAACTGTGGCAAAGAAAAAATTAAATATGAGCAGTTTTAGTAAAGGAGCAGATATAAAATGGGTTATGATTGTTCAATAACTAAAAGAAAAGGTTGTAATTATTGCATAAGGGGTAAACAAATTCCATTTACAACAGGCGAGAATAGATGGTATATAAATGAATGCAAAAATGAATTGCAAGCTGATAGTAACGAAATATCAATCGAAACAATAAAAATCAACTATTGTCCGTTATGCGGTAGAGAGTTAAATTAAAGGGAGAATAAATATGTTAAAAGCAGAATTAATAAATAAGCATGGTGATGTTGTCGCTATTGTAAGGCAAACTGAAAATTGGGATTATTCACTTGGTGGAATAATTAGTCTTGTTACATCGTGGGATTTGAATGGTAACCCAAGTGACGAAGAATTTTTAGCAAATTGCTCTATAAAATGGGATGGTTGTAGCCACTTTTGGTATTATGGGCAAAATTTCCCTTATGACGAAGAAGTATATCCATATTATCATGAATGTGGATTAAACTATTACTATCTAAATTTTGTAGCTAAATTATTTGCTTTTGAAGTAGCAAAATATTACATGAAAGATATACAAAGTATGGATGATGATTTATATGACACAATAGATAGGATTAATATTTTCGATTTTTATACAATTAGATATTCGGAATTAGACGAAGAAAATGATTGGTTTTATATAAGTTGTTTGGAAAAGTTGAACAAATAAACATTGAAATTCCAACGTTTAAAATTCAATGATAGATGATAAATCATTGCTTTTATTGTCCCGAAAAAAATATATTAAAAAGGAGTTAAAATGATAAACGATTCATTATTTAGTAGCAAAGATCAAACATGGGAAACTCCACAAGATTTATTTGATAAATTAAATTCAGTTTTTAATTTTGAAATAGATGTTTGTGCAGTTCCAGAAACAGCAAAATGTGATACATATTTTACACCAGAAATAGACGGTTTAAAACAAGAGTGGAAGGGTATTTGTTGGATGAATCCACCATACGGAAGAGAACAAATTAAATGGATTGAAAAAGCAAGTAAAGAAAATGCAACAACAGTTTGTTTAATTCCTGCTAGACCTGATACAAAAGTATGGCATGAAACAATATTCAAGAGAGCTAAAGCAATTTGCTTTATAAAGGGAAGATTAAAATTTGGTGGAAGTAAAGATTCAGCACCATTTCCAAGTGCAATAATAGTGTTTGGTGATAAATTAACAGACGATCAGAGAGAAGTATTAAAAGATTTAGGTAAGTTATACATAGAAAATTAAATTAAAAAGGAAATAAAATTATATTTTTAAGAGGTAGGTGATACAGATTGAATAAAACTATAACGTGTGACTGCGGTTATATAGCTCCATATAACTCATATATGAAAGCCCATTACTGTGGAACATGTGGATTTTATCAAAAAGATAAACATACAAATTTTGAAAAAATCAAAGATATGACAGTTGAAGAGATGGCAGAATTTTTAGATAGAGTCAGGTATGATTACTGTACAACATGTTGTAATAATTTAAATAATTGTATGAGAAATAACGCAATAGAACCTATATGCAAGAATCATTTTATAAATTGGTTAGAAAGTGAAATTAAAAATTAAGTGTAGGAGGTTTGAAATGGATAATGTAGATGATTATGTAACAGGACATGAAGATGAAATAGAACAGTTTGATTTAGAAAATTTTAAAAAGGAATTAAAAGAATGGCATGATTTTATTATACAAGATTTAAAAAAAGAACCATATGATTTACATTTACGAATTGTAGATGATGTTTTAGGTAGCATTGAGTGTATGATAGAAGATAATACTTTATACAAAGACATATAAAACCAAGAATTTATTAGGAGAGTTATTATGAAAAAGAGAGCAATGAAAAAGTGGATACCTAAAGATACAGATTATTGTTATAAGACAATTGGTGTAAGAAAAGATGGTAGGGGATTAAAGGTTAAATATTGCAGAAATTTGATTTATAAAGGGATTAAAACATTTACGGGAGAATATAATGGCGAACCATACGAAGAACATATTTCAGTTTACAAATGTAGATATACTGGATTAAGAAATGTAGATGATTTTTGTTTATTAGATGATTGTAAGTGTTGTGGTGTGGGTGAACGTAAAATTCACGATTGGTATTTTTAATTATGATAAATTTGCAGTTTTATCGAAATATGAATGTTGAAATACCAATGTTAAATTTTAGTAAAT
>DAIMMR010000427.1:0-3325 GCA_036720575.1 Clostridium sp. | reverse complement strand
TAATCGATAAGATTTGTCAACATGTTTATCTCCTTAATCAATATTTTGTTCACTGCATTGATGCTTAATAAATCCTCGGG
This sequence comes from Clostridium sp., assembly GCA_036720575.1. Taxonomy (GTDB): domain Bacteria; phylum Bacillota; class Clostridia; order Clostridiales; family Clostridiaceae; genus Clostridium_B. Next base: position 3,245 of record DAIMMR010000427.1, on the reverse strand, counting down.
AACAACCATGTAATACTTTTGAATAAGACTGCATATATTGTTCACATCTCCTTTTTTGAAGGCATCAATAATAATGGTATGATTTCTTTTTAAATATTGCCGGGCATTAAATTTGAATTATGCATAGTAAAATATGTCGTAGCATTTTCCCTTCAAAACTTTTCCATGTATCTAAAAGTAATTTTGCATCCGCTTCCTTTACTGTAGTTTCGTGAAATTCTTCATCATTTTCCACAATACCATTCAAAGGATATATAGTCAATATATTCAATATTAACAAAGTAAACAAGGACACTCATACCATTGAATTAAAGTCCGGAACAAAAATACCACTTACAAAAAGGAACTTTCAGGTGTTTCTCAAGGAATATATCTTTTCAACGCAAGGTATTAATATATGGTAAAATTTCATGCTTATTTAACCGCAAAAGAATTAAATCTTTTCAGTTGGAAATATAAAATTATGCAAAAAGTAAAAATCCTTAATTCATCCAACCGACACTTTTCATACGTATGAGGCAAAGTTTTAATATTTCCGGATGCGGTGTTAAGTAATTCTGTTGGAAATATAAGATTCTTGATCACAAGGAAATTATTGCGGAATTATACCGTTATTTGTATGTTTATGACTTCATCTTTAAAGTAATGCGTCTTGATTTTGTGACCACAAAATGCTATAATTAAAGCTGTATATTAGTAGGAGGAGCTTATGAACAATAAGTCTAAAAAATTGGAACGACCTACAAAACAACCAAAAACTAATCTGATAAAATTTAGATGTGATGCTCAGTCAAAAGAACGTTTAGAATTCTGTGCTGAAGAATTGGCTATATCAAAGTCAGAAATCTTAAGGTTGAGTATTGATAACCTATATCAAGAAATTAATGAAAGCAAAGACAGAAAAGGTGTGAATAGATGAGATTTATAGGAAGTAAAGTGCTGCTGTTGGATAATATAAAGCAGGTAATTGATGAAAAGGCGCAGGGTTCGTTAAGTTTTTGTGATATATTTTCTGGAACAGCATGTGTGGCAAGATATTTTAAACAATGGTATGAAGTATATTCAAATGATTTAATGTACTTTTCATATGTATTACAAAAAAGTACTATAGAAAATGATTCAGTACCAAGCTTTTCAGGTATTAAAAATATAACAGGAAATTTAAGTCCGGTTGAATATTTTAATGCATTAACAACAGATGAAATGGAACATTTAAAACAGGAACGAAGGTTTTTTCAAAACACATATTCCCCAAAGGGTAACAGAAGGTATATAACAGATATTAATGCGCTTAGAATTGATTATGCAAGAAATATGGCTGAAGACTGGAAGAATACAGGTGTTATATCCGATAGTGAATATTACTATTTAGTAGCTTGCATCGTTGAAGGAATTCCCTTTGTATCAAATATTTCTGGTACATATGGCGCATTTAATAAAATTTGGGATAGAAGATCTCATAAAAAGTTTGAACTAATTCCGTTAGAGATTATAACTAACAACAAGCAAAATAAATGCTTTAATGAAGATGGAGTTGAACTATTAAATAAAATCTCAGGGGATATATTATATGTTGACCCTCCTTACAATGAAAGACAATACCTTCCTAATTACCATGTTTTAGAAACAGCTGCCAAATATGACTTCCCAGATGTAAGAGGTGTAACTGGTCTTAGGGTATATGATGACCAAAAGTCTAATTTTTGCAATAAAAAACTTGTTGTAAATGAGTTTTCTAAGCTAATGGAAAATGCAAAATTCAAACATATAATTTTAAGCTATAGCTCTGATGGGCTCATGAGTGTGGACAATATTGAATCAATAATGAGGCAATTTGGTAAAAGTGATACTTATAAAGTATATGAAATTCCTTATAGAAGATTTAAAAGCCGTGACTTGAATAAAAAAGACAAATTGAAAGAATTTTTATTCTATATAGAAAAATAGGAGACAACATGAAATTTATTAAAAGTCCTTTAAACTACACAGGCGGTAAATATAAATTATTGCCTTTCATAATAGATTCATTTCCAAATAATATTGACACATTTATTGATCTTTTCGCCGGAGGATTTAATGTTGGAATTAATGTTGAGGCTAATAAAATTGTATGTAATGATCATATAACCTATCTAATAGAATTATATAAAACTTTTACAGAACATAGCATTGATGAAACCCTGGGTTATATTCAGGAAAAAATCACGCAACATAAATTATCTCAAACTAATGCAGAGGGATATAACGCCTTAAGAAATTATTACAATAAAAATAAAAATGTCATGGACCTTTTCATTCTCACGTGTTATTCATTTAATCACCAAATAAGATTTAACAGTAATCATGATTTTAATACACCTTTTGGTAAGGAAAGAAGCAGTTATAATAATAATATAGAAAAAAATTTAATTAATTTTTGCTTGGCATTAAAAAATAAAGATATTGAATTTGAAAACAAAGATTTTCTTAGTTTAGATTTATCACATTTAACAAAAAGTAGTTTAGTATACTGTGATCCCCCGTATCTAATTTCAAACGGTTCATATAATGACGGTAAGCGTGGTTTTAAGGACTGGACACATAAAGAAGAAAGTGAATTACTGAATTTACTTGATAGTCTTAATAAAAGAAATATTATGTTTGCACTATCAAACGTTTTTAAACACAAAGGGATGACAAATGATATGCTGATTAAATGGAGTAAAAACTATAATACTATATTTTTAGATAAAACTTATTCAAATTGCAGCTATCATTTTAAAGATAGAGACACAGAAACCATAGAAGTTTTAATAACAAATTATGATTATAAAAAAGAGGACAATGCGAACAGATAAAATGTTTTAAATAAAGACAATATCCTTTCTCCTTTGTTGCTAACGGAATTTGTCAAGTTAGTTGTCACATATTAACTTGAAAATTTTTATAAAAATTTCTTCTAAAAATAAATATCGAATGTTTAGCACCGCATAATTTTTTATTGCCCTTGACAATGAGCCTCGCCGCCTGTGTTTCTATGCCACAGAGGCACATATGCAAAACATATGTGACCTGCCTGACAAGGCTAACACAGGCTTACTCATTGTAAAGGGTCTGCGCTATCGCTCCGATGAACAATAAAAAATTATGCTATGTCGGTACAAAATATTTCTTTTAACCTGCATTTGTTACGTCTGCTTCTTTGTCCACATAAAGTGCACCCCTTTGTCAAGACAAAAATTTTTAAAAAATAAGTTAGGTTGACT
>DAIMMR010000023.1:0-21601 GCA_036720575.1 Clostridium sp. | reverse complement strand
TGATGTTTCAAATACATTTAATCAAGTTTCTCAAAGTATAAGTAAAATTGGAGATGTGATAAATAACTTCAATGATAATTTTAATTATTTTGCGGAAAGTTCAAATAATATAAATTCTGCTACAGATAACTCTATAAAGTCTTTAGACGATGCGAAAGTTATCATTGGTGATTTAAAAGATAAAATGAATAATATAGAAAACAGTATGAAGGAATTTGCAGATACATTTACGGTACTTAAAAATTCCTTCGATGACATAGGAGAGCTGTCAAGCAGCATAAGTGATATAGCTAATGAGACGAATCTTTTGGCTTTAAATGCTAATATCGAAGCGGCAAGAGCAGGAGAAGCAGGAAAAGGATTTGCAGTTGTTGCTGAAGAAGTTGGAAAGCTTGCAGATTCAACTAAGGAGCTGGTAGAAGGTATAAATAAAAAGATGGCAGATATGAATGGAAACGTGGGAAATTTATCTGGATCTGTAGAAAATTCAAGATCAGCTTTAAAGGAAGGAATATCCTCAGCAGAAAGCACAGAACAAGTCTTTACGGAAATTCTTAATTCATCCAAGGAAGTAAAAGAAAGATCGGGAGAAATCAATAGTTCTATAAGCAGTAATAAAAGGGAAGCTGAAGAAATATCAAATGATATAAGAAAAATAGTTAACTCTTCAAAAATTGTAAAAGATGAAATTAATGATTTAAATGTGCAGTCATCTAAAAAGTCAGTAATATTTTCAGATATAATCAATTTTTTAGAACAGCTTGATGCTATTTTTGTAGAAAAGATGAAAGAGAAATAATATGGATGAAATAAAAAAATACCAGGTCATTCTTGCTGGCATTTTTTATTGACAAGAAAGGAAAAATGAAATATAAAGAAATTAGAAATATAGAATACTGGTTATTAAAAACTCAACTTTCACAGTTTCAAAACATTGCGAAGCAAAGCTTCGCAAGTTAAGAATTAATAATGAAAAATTAATAGTGAAGGATGATTTTTAGCTGTCGCAAAAAATCTTTAAGTTTATATAAATCAGCAATGTTTCGCTTTAGCGAAATGAGTGATGAAAAGCTTAATCAAAGATTTTTTGTAGTGTAACGGAAAAAAATCCCCATTAACTATTAATTCTTCATTCTTAACTATTAATTAAAATTTCGTATGTTCGAAAGTTGAGTTAAAAAACAGGTGTTGAAAGGGGTAATAAAAATGGAAGTTTTAGAATGTATTAGCAGTAAAAGAAGTGTTCGAGCATATACAGATGAAGCAATATCTAAAGAAACTATAACTAATCTTATAGAACTTGGTACAAAGGCTTCAACTGGCTCAGGTCTTGAACCATGGGGATTTGTAGTTATTCAGGACAAAGAAGAAATAGATTCTTTATCTGAAACTACAAAACAGTATTTATTGAACAATATTGAAAAATATCCTTACTTAAGTCAATATGAAAGTTGGTTAAAAAATCCTAAATATAATATATTTAATAATGCAGGTACAGTACTAGTTATTTACGGAAATAAAGAATCTCACTGGCATGTTTATGACTGCAGTCTTGCAGCAGGCAATATTATGCTTGCAGCTCACAGCATGGGAATTGGAACTTGCTGGATTGGATTTGCAGAAGCTCTATTAAATACAAAAGAATTTAAAGAAAAGCATGGAGTGCCTGAAAAGTATGAATTAGTTTCTACCATGAGCATGGGATATATGAAAACTAAATTAACTTCACCGGAAAGAAAAAAACCATTGATATTTTCTAAGTAAAATGTTTATAGATTTTCTAATGTAAAAGGTATTAATGTTTTATGTAAATCAGGTGTGGAGGCAATAAATTTAGATGAAAAAAGATTTCAATAAATAAATTTTTAGGTGCATATGTTAAAAAATGGGACTTGCTGTGTTAAAGTAAGTCCTTGTGTTTTTAGTTTTTATTATAAGGTATGTCTATTGATGTACCTATGATATCAAGGCTGTCTGTTTGTTTATTAATCATAAGCTTTGTTGAGATTTTTACTTTCTTTATGGTGCCATCCTTGCAATATATATCACACTCATCAACATCCTCGTTTATATTTCCAGATAGAAGACATGATAGCTTGCTTAGAAGTGAAAATTTTATATTTTTAAATGATTTAGGAGTTAGACGATCTTTTAGTTTTTTGTCCATTACTTCCTTTACAGTTAATCCAGTCAAATCAAAAATAGAAGGACTAACGTATTTAAATCGCTTGTTTGTCCAATCATATAACCATATGCATTTGATTACGTTTTTTGTATAGTTCTTTTTATTATCAAAAGTATCCATAGTTTTCACCTATTTATTTTTACTATTTTCAATTAATCAATGATGTTATGTAACTTAAATTCATACTAATCATAAGACTCACATTTAAGGAATACAAGAATGTTATGATAAAGTCCAATAAATTTCTGGTAAAAACATGATATTTTTCATTATAATATCTTTAATATAATAGTAAGGTAAGATGAGAAGAAATATATACTACTAAAATATATAATAGTATAATGACAACGTTATAAAAATTTTTAGGAAATATTGAGAATATATCTGTATAATAGATAATGTAGGGAATGGAGTCTAAAGGAGGAAATTTTTGATGAAAAAACTTTCAGAATGTACAGTTTTAATTGTAGATGATACAGAAGAAAACTTAGATATTCTTGTAGAAGCACTTGCTGATGATTATGATGTTTCAGTGGCCGTGGATGGAGAAACTGCACTAGAAAGTGTAAAGATGGAAATACCAGATATTATTTTATTAGACATTATGATGCCAGGAATGGATGGCTATGAGGTATGTAGGCAGATTAAAGCAGATGAAAATACAAAAAATATTCCTATCATTTTTTTAACTGCCATTACAGATGTAGAAAGCAAGACAAAAGGATTTGAACTGGGGGCTGTGGATTATATAACAAAACCTTTTGAAATTCTTGAGGTGAAAGCTAGGGTTCGTACTCATTTGTCTTTGAAATTTGCTAAACATGAGCTGTCAGAAAAAAATCGAATTCTTCAGGAAAAAACAATAGAACTTCAAGCTGCACTTAATGAACTTGAAGCTTTTTCTTATACTGTATCTCATGATTTGAAATCACCTATAAGAGCTATTCAGACATATAGTAAAATAATTCTTGAGGAACATTATAAAACGCTGGATGATGATACGAATGAAATGGTTGGGGATGTTAAAAATATATGCAATAATATGATTTGTATGATTGAAAAATTGCTGGAATATTCTAAGATGGCGCACTTAGGCATTTGTAAAGAGCCAGTGAACATTGGTGAAATGTTCAATTCAGTTTTTCAGCAGTGTAAATCTGCTTGTCCAGAACGATTTATTAAGTTTGAATTTGAAACTGGAATTCCTACTGTTTTAGCAGATGCAGTTTTGATCAAACAAGTTATTTATAATGTAATTTCTAATGCTGTAAAGTTTACTAAAAATAAGGAAAAAGCACACATTATTGCAGGCTGTAAAAGAGGAACAGGTGAATATATTTTCTACGTAAGAGATAATGGGGTAGGAATTGATATGAAATTTTCAGGAAAATTATTTGGAATTTTTCAAAGGTTGCATTCATCAGATGAATTTGAAGGAAATGGAATAGGACTTGCTACGGTTAAGAAAATAATTCAGAGACACGGCGGAAGAACGTGGATTGAGGGTAAAGTAAATGAAGGTACAACGGTATATTTTACTTTACCAGCTAGCAGTAATTAATTCACAATTCACAATGCACAGTTTGGGTAGATTTTTGTCTGGTGTGCCGCAAAAAATAAAAACATTGCGAAGCAATATTTTAGTTAATATTTAATAATTATTAATTCTTAACTTGTGGAAGTTGAGTAATTAAGAGGTGATATAGGTTGTTTCAGGTTATGATTGTAGATGATATGGAAATTATGAGAAGAGAGTTAAAGAGATTAAAGGTATGGGGTGAAGAGACCGGATTTGTTGTTTCTGAGGAAGCAAAAGATGGACAAGATGCTATAAAAAAATTAAAGAAGCAAAAGGTAGACTTGGTAATTACAGATATTAAAATGCCGGGGGCAGATGGCATAGACCTTTTAAAAAAGATTATTGATGAACAATTATGTTATTGCGTTGTTTTACTAAGTGAATATAGTGAGTTTGAATATGCAAGACAGGGAATTGTATATGGAGCTTTTGATTATATTGTAAAACCTATAAATGAGGAGAAAATGAGAAAATTACTTTTAAAGGTTGCTAAGTACATAGGAAAAAAGAAACTTGAAAAAGAAAGAGTAAAAAAATTGGAAAATGAGCTTGAAGAAAAAGTGGAAATTTTTTATTCCCCAGAAGATGTTGAAAAAATAATAAAATTATTTAAGGATGTAGATGTAAAAGTTATAGAAGCTGCATCCAATTTAGTTGACACAATTGGAGCCGCAGTTGATTATGACTCACTAAAGGTAGCATATGTCTTGAATAGAATTACATCAACCTTGGTAGAATCCTTAAAAGAAGTCTACCCCTGGCTGGAAAAACTTGTATTCATATCAAAGTACACTGATATTGATTTTACAAATGTTTCTAAGTTCTCAAATATGAAAACAACTTTTCTAAAAATAATAAGAGAACTTTTTACAACCATCAGCAAGTTTCAATTTGGAAGTGAAATGAATAGTATGGTTCGCAATATATGTAAAATAGTTCTTGATCGTATAGATACTGAAGTTTCAGTTAAAATTATTGCAGATGAAATGTTTTTAAATCAATCTTATTTAAGTACGCTGTATAAGGAAAAAACAGGAAAATCACTTGTAGAATATATAACTATGGTTAAAATGGAAAGGGCAAAGATACTTTTTCATGACAGCAATATAAAAAATTATGAAATTGCCAGTAAACTAGGATATAAAGATGTTGAATATTTTGGGAAATTATTCAAAAAATATACAGGAATGACCCCTTCAAAGTTTAAAGCCAGCTGTACCGCTGGAGAAAACGGTTAAAACTAGTTTTTTTCTTGGTATAAACTTGATATTTTTCATTATCATAATGATAGTGTATTTGTATAATATATTTAATTAAATGTTGAAAGATTATTTCATAGAAATTATAAATATTAAAAAATTATTGAGGAGTAGAAATTATGGAGGATATTGTTCAAAATTTTCAAGAAGCAAATACCATGGTCAAAATGGAAATTTTAAATCAAATTCCAACTACAGTAATGGCTGTGGATAAGGAGTTAAGAATAACTTATATGAACCATGCTGGATTAAAGGCTATAGGTAAAAAGCGGGAAGATATTTTGGGAAAGAAATGCTATGATATTTGGAATTCTTTACACTGTAATACAAATGAATGTTGCATGCATAAAGTAATAGACGGTGGGAAAACCTATTCTGCACGAAATGAAATAATGATAGGTGATTTAAAAAAACCTGTCGAGTATCATATGGTACCTCTGAGAAATGAAAATGGGAATGTAATTGGAGGACTTGAATTCTTTGTTGATATAACAGAGAGAGTTCATTACGAAGAAAGATTGAAAGAGCAAAGTAATACCATTAGAGAAATGTCTACGCCCACTATAGAATTATGGGATGGAGTATTGGTCCTTCCGGTAGTAGGTGTTGTAGATTCCATGAGGGCACAGCATATGATGGACAGCATGTTAAACAAAATTTCAGAAACCCATTCAAAAGTTATTATCATGGATATTCAAGGTGTGGCAGCTGTAGATACCGCAGTGGCAAATCATCTTATTAAAATAACAAGAGCTACAAAGCTCATGGGTTGTGAATGTATACTTTCAGGTATTACTCCTGCAGTTGCACAAACTATAATTCAACTTGGAATTAATATGGATAATATAAAGACAAAATCTACTTTAAGTGATGCTCTTTCAGAGGCCTTTACAATGTTAGATCTAGAAGTAAAAAATAAAAGAGAATAATAGGAAGAATATATATGGATAATTTTAATAATAGTTTAAATACATCTGTCACAGTAGTAGATAAATGCCTCATTGTTACTCTGCCAAATGATATTACAGATGATGATATAAAAATAAGTAGCAGCAGTATACTTGCGAGAGCAAGTAGATCTTACATAAAAGGAACAATATTAGATTTTAGTATGGTTTATGTGCTTGATTCTTACAGCTTTAAGGCACTTCAAAAAGTGTCAAGGGCAATTTTACTTATGGGAGTTATGGTTGTTTGGATTGGCCTAGGGCCTGGAGTAGTATCTTCTTTAATGGATTTAAATGTTGATGTAAGTCATATAAAAACTGCAGTAGACTTAGAACAAGGTCTTAAGATGATTTTGAATTCCGGAAATAGTAGAGGTAAAGGGTAGTGGATAAATTACAAAAATTTAGTCTTTTTCATGGAAAAGATGTAAATGTATTAGAATCAAAAATAATTAATTTATCAGAGGTATATGACAATGAGTATGCAATATTTATTACAAGGCAAATGTCAGCAAAAACAGGTTTTACTTGTACTGATGAAGTGATGATTGCCACAGCAGCTTCAGAATTGTCTACAAATATTATTCGTTATGCAAAACGAGGAGATATTACTATTAGTATTATTTGTGATTTGAATTGTAAACAAAAGGGAATTGAATTGTATGCAAGTGATTCTGGGCCTGGAATAAGAGATATAGAACTTGCTATGAAGGAAGAATATAGTTCACTGCCCACTAGTTTAGGACTGGGATTACCCAGTGTAAAAAGAATTATGGATCAATTTTATATAGAATCTTTGCCAAAGAAAGGAACCCGTGTTATTGCACGGAAGTGGATAAGGTAATGCCAGACGTTGATTTAGGGATGTGTTTTAAAGCTCTGCTTGGATCTGAAGAGGAATGCGGCGATATAGCAGTAGTGAAAAAATATAAAAATCACTGTTTTATTGCACTTGTTGATGTACTTGGACATGGATCTGAAGCAAGGGGAATAGCACTTTTAGCAAAAAGATATTTGGAATACAGTTTTGAAAATGAACTTACAGAAATTATGAATGGGCTTCATCACTATTTAAAAGGGACAAGAGGTGCTGTAGCGGCAGTATGCCATTTAGATATTTCCACTGGAGAGCTGAGTTATACTGGCATAGGTAATATTACTGTAAGAATTTTTGGAGCAAAACCAATAAGGCTTACTCCAAAGGATGGAATAGTTGGATACATAATGGCAAGGCCTGAAGAATATATTGTAAAGTTATATTCAAACGATATCTTACTTATGTATTCAGATGGAATTAAGGAACACTTTGACGCATTTGAATGTGCGGGTTTATTAAAGAAAAGTGCAGAAGATATTGCCCAGGGTATTTTAAAGAAATTTGGAAAGAAAAATGATGATGCATCTTGTGTGGTATTAAAATATTCAGTGTAGAAATTTTAAAAGAGGTAAAGGAACATGATTGAATTAGGTATTCTTAAAATTGATAGTAAAGATTCCATAATTGAAGTTAGAAAAAAAATTCGAAGGGTTATTATACTTTTAGAATTTCCTCAAATTAAAGCTGTAAGAATTGAAACAGTAGTATCAGAAATATGCCATATAGGATTTAAAAGGGACAGGGAAATATTGATTTCAATTTCAATTATTGATATGAATAGCCAAAAGGCACTTTTATTTAAATTTATGAAAATTTCAAATAATGGGAATTACCTGTTTGCAAATAAGTTCTTCGATGAATTTTATTTAAAAAATCTGCAGGATGGTTCATTAACTGCTGAGGGAATTTCTTATTTAAGCAATTTGAGCCTTCCTTTAACACACGATCTTGTTCAAAATATGAAAAAAGAATTATCCATGCTGTCGAGAACGGAGCTTATGAATGAACTGGAAAAAAAGAATAAAAAATTGGTTACTTATGCAAAAGGATTAAAGAAAGCAAAAAATGTTGCTGAAGAGGCTACCAAGGCCAAATCTGATTTTCTTGCTAATATGAGCCATGAAATTCGAACTCCAATGAATGCTATTATGGGAATGATTTACTTAATTCAGAAGACAGGTTTAAATCCAAAGCAAAGGGATTATGTTGACAAGATACAGGCATCCAGTCGGCTTTTACTAGGAATTATTAATGATATATTGGATTTTTCAAAGATAGAAGCAGGTAAATTTGAAATTGAAAAAATAGATTTTAAGCTTAATCAAGTGCTTGACAACCTGAAAGCTCTTATATGTGAAAAGTGTTCATCTAAAGGACTTAAATTGATTTTTGAAGTTGACCCCGAATTACCAAATAACTTTAAAGGAGATCCATTGAGAATTGGTCAGGTTCTTGTAAATTATGCAAATAATGCTGTTAAGTTTACCGACAGTGGCCAAATTGTTATTTGTATCAAAAAGGAGAAAGAATTTGCAGATAACTGTATAGTCAAATTTGAAGTGCAAGATACAGGTATTGGTATGACAGAAGAACAGAAAAGTAAGCTTTTTACGCCTTTTCAGCAGGCAGATACTTCTATAACTAGAAAATATGGTGGTACAGGGTTAGGACTTGCTATTTCCAAACAGTTGGCATCTTTGATGGATGGTGAAGTAGGGGTCGAAACAAAAATAGGGAAAGGAAGCACTTTTTGGTTTACTGCAAAGCTAAGTACAAGCAAATTGACAGAAAAAGAATATGTACCTTTTAATAGAACGGAAGAATATCTTGAAACTATAAGTGGATCACATATATTGCTTGTGGAAGACAATGAGCTAAATCAGCAGGTGGCAGTAGAATTACTGGAAGATAGAGGTTTCTTTATTGATATTGCGGAAAATGGAGAAATTGCCCTCCAGAAAGTTAGAGACACCAATTATGATATTGTACTTATGGATATGCAGATGCCTGTAATGGATGGAGTGACTGCTGCAAAGAAAATTAGAGAAAATCCAATCTATGCATCACTACCTATTGTTGCAATGACAGCAAATGCTATGGCAGGAGACAGAGAAAAATGTATGCAGGCAGGAATGAATGACCATGTCACAAAACCAATTGATCCTAATAAACTGTTTGCAACTCTTTTAAAATGGATACCTGCTAAAAAACCAAAGATGAGACAACCACATCAGCCTTTAGTCAAGTCACAAGATGATAAATTAGAAATTAATATACCGGGATTGGACTGGAAACTTGGATTAAGAAGGGTACTTGGCAAGAAAAAGTCCTATATAAAGCTGCTTAGAAAATATGCATCAGGCCAAAAAGATGTTTTTATGCAAATTAAAAAGCTGTTATCCGAAGGAGATTGGTATTCAGCAGAACGACTTGCTCACACTTTAAAAGGGGTATCCGGTACTATTGGTGCTGTTAATATCCAAAATAAAGCAGCCAGCCTGGAAGCAGCCCTTAGAAAACATTCTTCCTTTGAAGTATTAAAGCCTATGATTGAAGAAACAAGTGCAGTGCTTGCAAAAATGATAGAATATTTGGAAAATTGGCTTCCAGAAGAGGAGAGTGTGCCGCAAGCTGAAGGACCTGTTTCAAAACAGGAAGAATTACTAAAATTTTTAGATGAACTTAAGCCTTTTGTAAAAATGCGAAAGCCTAAAAAATGTGTAGAAGTTATGGAAAAATATAAAAGATTAATATGGCCTGATAAGTTAAAGACACAAGCTTTAAATCTTAAAAAGTTTATTTCAAAATATAAGTTTAAGGACGCACTGAATATGCTGGAACTTTTAATTACAAACTTAAGGGAGATGAGATGACAATATTCAAATGTAAATGCGATCATATTTTTCATACTTTTTTAAATTATTGATGTTAGTAAGTTGTAAAAAGTGGTCGGAATATGGTTACCATGCATTGATATAATGATGAAGAAAGGGTGAAATGCATATGTTAAAGAAGATATCCATTTTAAAGAAAATATTGCTTTTGTCACTTGTCTGCTCCATTTTAATATGTGTTGTAGGAGGAAGCGGTATTTATTCCTTAAAAAAATCAAATAGTGATATGAGAAATATGTATGATAATAAATTGAAGGCAATAGAGTATTTGGATACTTGCAATTTATTAGCTAAAAGTAATGAATCAGATGTTTTATATATTTTGAATTATAGCGAAAATAGAGAATTTGTAGATAAGGAAATTTCCCAAATCAATGAAAATTCTAAAAAGAATGAGGAATCGTTAAAAGCATATAAGGCATTAAACCTGGATTCTTATGAATCAAGTACATTGTCAGCAGTAGAAAAAGATCAAAAAGACTCTAGAGAAGTAAGAAGCAAGGCTATAGAACTTGTCAAAAGTGGAAACCCCAGTGGGTCATCTCAATTGATGTATGAAAATATGGATTTATCCCAAAAGTATTTAAAAGGTCTTGAAAATTTAGTCAATCATGATGTTAAGCTAGCAGATGAAATAAAGATAGAGAATGATAAGAACTATAAAGTATCATTGATAGTGCTTATATCAATATTTGTAATTTCATTGCTGATTTCATTTGTCTTAGGCTGCATTATAGCTTTAGGAATCTCTAAGACACTTAATATTACTATGAAACATTTAGAAAATGTAAAAAAGGGAGACTTTACTATTAATATGCCAGAAGATGTGCTGGCATTAAAAGATGAAGCTGGAGGAATTGCAAGGTCTGTTGATCAAACTCAGAAGTCTATAAAGGCGTTAATAGTAAATGTAATAGATAGTTCAAAATCAACCGTAAATAATGTAAATGAAATAGACGGTAGTATGAAAGAGTTAAATAATAAGGTTATGGAAATATCTGCAGTAACAGAAGAACTGGCTGCCACTACCCAGGAAACTTCAGCGTCTACACAAGAATTAAATGCCACTGCCTCAGAGATAGAAAAGGCTGTTGAAAATGCTGCTAATGAAGCTGAATCAGGTTCAAATGCGGCTGCCAAAATAAAAGAAAGGGCAGAAAATTTAAAAACCAAAGCGATAGAGTCTAAAGATAATACATTATCAATTTATAAGGATACTGAAACGAAATTATCGAAATCTATTGAAAAGGCAAAAGATGTAGAAAAGATTTCAGTTTTATCTGAATCCATTTTGGATATAGCAGATCAAACCAGTTTGTTAGCTTTAAATGCTTCTATAGAATCTGCAAGAGCAGGAGAAGCAGGGAAAGGTTTTGCTGTAGTTGCAGATGAAATAAGTAAATTGGCAGAAACATCGCAGGCAGCAGTTAATGAAATACAGAAGGTAATTAAAGGAGTTATTTTATCTGTCGATGATCTAAGTAATAATTCGAAAAACATACTTCAATTTATAGAAAATAACGTTATTAAGGATTATGATATATTAGCTGAAACAGCTGAAAAGTACAATGAAGATGCTATATTTGTGGAGAATTTAGTTTCAAATTTTAGTGCCACATCGGAAGAACTACATGCTTCCATGGAGACCATGGTACAGGTAATTGATGGAATAGCAGTTGCAAGTAATGAAGCTGCTGAAGGAACCCAAAGTATAGCAGAAAAAGCAGGTGAAATTTCAAATAAATCGGAACTTGTTAAAATCGATTCTGAAAAAACTATAAAAGAGACTTCCAACCTGTCAGGTTTAATTAAAAAGTTTAAGATTTAAAGTGCGGCCCAAAGGCCGCATTTATTTGGAAGCAAATATGTTTAAAAGCTAAATTCTTTATTTTTAAACAGTTTTTTGCCTATAAAATAAGCAGCTATCAGATAGATAATTGATACTACATTTGCAATAAGCAAAGAACTCAAATGTATATTGTCAGCTCTGAACTTCTCCATAAGTCCAAGTACTCCTATAGGTGAAAAATTACTTGTGATTGTAAGTCTGTCTGAAACAGTTAAAAATATTGAAGTTGCAATTCCTATAGCTATGCTAATTGTCGTGTTTTTAAAGAACAAAGATATTATTCCTATAATTAATCCAAATGAAGCAACTGGAATTATTGCAGATAAATAAATTAATACAATTCTTCCTAAACCATCAAAACTCAATTTAAAAACAAAGGCACTTATTGTAAATCCTAATATTAATGTCAAAATAACTACTAGTGCTGAATAAAAAATAACACTAAGTACTTTGGTCTTAAATATATCAACGTGGTCTTTAGTTAATCTTGCAAAGTATTTCATGTTCCCACTAAAAAAATCTTCACCAAATATGCTAACTGAAAATACAGTCATGAAGAACGCAAAGTATGGTACCACTGTCCTAAATATAAATTCTGTGCTGAATTGCTTTAAAAATATTACACTGTTCATATTTAATATGTCCATTTTAAGCTGATAGCTGTAATTACGTGCTATAGATGCATTATTTATTATATGTCCTTTGTCTAAATATATCATATAACATATTGCTGAAATCATGAATATGACAAATACCATAAGTACATATAACTTTTTGGAATGCAGCATTTTTATGATTTCATTTTTAAAAAGTTTGAGTATCAATGTACCAGCTCCTTTTTGTTGAATAACTTAAAATTCAAAAATACAAGAACTATAATATATATTAAAAATAAGATTATAGAAAATTTATCAATTTCATTTTTTAAAAGACATTCCCATAAAAATCTTCGTGGGGTTATATTTCCAATTGTCTTAGGAATAAAGTCTGACATTACAATTAAAAGAAATACAAGCAATGATATTATAGTGCTGTTTTTAGATAGTATAGAAATTAAAACATATACAAGTAATACTGGCATTAGTACAGTTAAAAATAGCAATCCCATTTTTATATCTAAAAGTATATCAATTTGCACTGAATATTTAAAAATATAAAGTATGTTTAAAATAGCAAATGTAAAAATTATCATAATGGCTGTTATTAAAATAAGAGAAACTATTTTGCATAAAAGTACTTTTGATTTGCTTTTATAAATTACAAGAAATTTCATGCAGCCAGATTCATAATCACGTGTAATTATGTCTGAAACTATAGGTGCCAAAATTATTGGAATCATAAACACAAGGGAAGACATATCGTTATAAAGTAAGCTGTGAAAGGTAGCTATTCCTGTAGTTTTATCTGCAAATATTACATCATTTAATAAAATGAATATAAATATGATACCTCCATATATTGATGTTTTTAAAGGAGTAAAAAATTTTATAAATTCATTTTTAATCATATCAAAGTCCCACTGCTTTCATAAAATAATCTTCTAGAGAATTAGCACTTTTAAGCATATTCTCCATAGAGTCTTCAATGATTATCCTGCCTTTATTTATCATTGCTACTCTATTGCATATGTTTTGTACTTCATTTAAAATGTGAGAACAATATATGAAAGTGGTACCATTTTCTCTAGCTAATTTATTTATTAAATTTCTCATATCTCTTACTCCCTCTGGGTCCAGACCGTTAGTTGGTTCATCTAATATAACAATTCTAGGCTTTGATAAAAATGCTCTTGCCACTGCAAGCCTCTGCTTCATTCCCATAGAATAATTGCTTACTTTTTTATCTTTATCATCCATTAATTTTACTAATTCCAAAACTTCATAAACTCTCTCTTTGCTGAGATTCAATACATTTGCATAGAGCATTAAGTTTTTATATCCAGATAAATTATTATAAAAGCTTGGATAGTCTATCATAGCTCCTATATCTGAAGGATTGTTTTCTCCACTTTTAAATACATTTTTGCCACCTATGAAGACTTCACCACTTGAAGGTTTTAGTAAACGCAAAATAGTTTTTATAGTTGTTGTTTTCCCAGCTCCGTTTGGACCTATAAAACCATAGATGTCTCCTTTGAATACCTTTATATTGATGTTGTCAATTACTTTTTTATTTTTATAGTATTTACTTAAATTTTTTACTTCTAAAATTGGTTCCATTTTTTATACCTTCTTAAAAGATTGATTTTTAGTTTGCAAACTGAAACTTCTACTACATATTAACAGGTATTAGTGCATATTTTATGTATTAGTCCAAAGAGGATGTCCTGAATTCATAAATAGCAGAAGCTGATACGGTTATGATTAAAAAATTTACGTTAAAGAAAAAGACATCCTAGTTAGGATGTCCCATGTATATTCTTAATCCATAATTCCTGTATAAACATATTGCCCTCAACAGATGTATCTATAAATACATTATTGTATTTTGTATCTATAATATCTTTTAAGATATATAAGCCAAGGCCTCTTCCATCTCCTTTAGTTGAAAAACCTTTTTCATATATTTTGTGTATTACTGGTTTTGTATTTCCAAAGTTATTGTGAACTGCTATAATTACATAATCCTTTTTTACACAAATGCAGAAATATAGCTTAGGCAAATCACACTTCATTGATGCTTCTATTGCATTATCCAAAAGTATTCCAAGTATCCTGCATAAATCCATTATGTTCATAGATATTTGAGATATATCTTCTACTACCTCTACATCTATATTTATTTTAAAGGATAATGCTTTTATTAGTTTTGTGGAAAGTAATGCCTTTAAAGGCAGTATCTTAATATGTTTTAATTTGTCTATATTACTGTTGCTCCATTTTACATTTCTGTCTATATTGAGTACATTGTCATAAAAGAAATCCTTGAGGTCATTGACATTGGAAGTATCTATGTATTCCTTAAGGGGAAGGAGCATATTTATATAATCATGCTTGAATTTTCTCGTTTCATTGTACATTTCTTCAATCACATGTGAATATTCCTCTATTCTGTCTTTTTCTTCAGTTTCTCTTTTTAAATCCAATTCAATTTTTAAACTCCTGTCATAATTATAAATTATTATAAGTATGAGTATTATTGAAATAAGAGGAATTCCAAGGGGAAGATAGCATTGAATTATAAAATATATTCCAGAATAATTTGCTGAATCTGCCAGAGGATAAATAAAGAATATACTTAAAGCTATAGGAATACTTATACTGAGAATCATTCTATATCTTATTTGTTCAATGGAGGCTTTTTTAAAATTCCAAAATTTAAGAGAAATATGCTTTTTAATTATATATATTAAAAATGTAAAACATAGTATAATTGTAATTTCAGCGATGTAACTCTTGAAAGATATTAGTGGAGTACTATAAACATCTAATTTAAAAATGCCCTTATACATTAAGTCAAAAAAGTATATTGTAAAGATAGTTATGAGTATTTTTATGTCTTTACTATTTTTTAATAAAAATATTATTAGTATTGTAAAGATAGGGAGTATTATGGTATATGAACCAGTTTGAAGCACCATTCCAATTACAAAAGATATGACAAAGTACTTTTTCATTACATTTAAGGTAACTTTATCTTTAAATAATATGTATATTGAAATACAACACAATAAGCTAATTTGCAGTGAAGGGAAGAGCATATCTGTAAAAAGTTTGCTTATGGGGAATTTTTTGATGATCATTTTATAAGACCTCTCTTATATCTAAAAGAAACAAGACATTCTTCTCCATTTACCATAATGATTTTGTTATTTTTCAAATCGATTTCGTCAATCTTGTTTTTATTTACAATATAGGATTTATGGCACCTGTAAAAGTTTGAAGTGAGTTTTTGCTCCATATCTTTAAGATTTCCATAAAACTCTATTTGCCTATTTTCCTCATGTACTCTTATCTTATGGGGAGTACTGCTTGTCTCAATAAATAAGATATCAGACAGCTTTATGTTTATTATTCTAGAATCTTCATTTACTTTAATATATCCTTCACTAAGATTTTCTCTAAAATAAATGTTATAAGCCTTCATAAGACAACTTGTTACCCGTGCTTTAAAATCATCTTCGTCTTTAGCAACATAGTCCATTGCTTCAACTTTGTATTTAAATACGAGATAGCTCATTTCCATATGGATAGTTGTAAATATTATGAATCCAAAGGGGTCTAAGTCCCTTATTTTTTCACCAAGCTTTA
Organism: Clostridium sp.; assembly: GCA_036720575.1. Lineage (GTDB taxonomy): Bacteria > Bacillota > Clostridia > Clostridiales > Clostridiaceae > Clostridium_B. Next base: position 5,761 of record DAIMMR010000023.1, on the reverse strand, counting down.
TTCCATTCATATTGCTTTTTAAATCAACATCCAGAAAGTAAATTCCAGTTGCTGCATGTTCCTTAACATAGTTTAATAATTCCATTGGATTATCAGTATACAAAGATACGTGCAAGTCTAAAGATTCTCTCAGAATAGTATTTTCAATAATTTGTTTAATTTTGTTTATATAAGATTTATTATCATCACAAATAAATACTTCCAGCATACCATACCTCACTTATTATTAAGTAATAATATAATTATAGCATCATCAGAAAAAGGATATTCATTTATAGTTTAAATAATCTGCTTTAATTATTTAAAGTTATGATATAATGCGTATAGAAAATAAAATGGCCTTAATTGGTTGCTTACCAGAATTTATTTTTTACAAAAGGAGAAAAATAACCTAGAATATGTGAATACAATACTAAAGTTGCATTACTTCATTGAAAAATTTCTTATTTAGTTTTAAATTACGATTTGCAGATATACAAAGATTGTTCAAGGTGTGAAATATTGTGTGAAATATTATATGTCTGAAAAAATAATTAATTGAAAAATGGAGAAGGTGTATAAAATGAAAAAAAACAAGTTTATGGTTGTCAGTGGATTTTTGGGAGCCGGAAAAACAACTGTTATGATTGCATTTACTGAATATATCAATAAAAATATAGGAAAGGCTGCTATTATAGCGAATGACTTAGGTTCTAGAGATCTTGTTGATGCTGATTATACATCAACAACTGGTTGTTCAGTAACAGAAATTGCTGGAGGATGTATTTGTTATCAGACAGAAAATCTGGTGGGTCAAATTAGAAGATTAAGAGATGTCGAAAATGCAGATATTGTAATGTCTGATATTCCGGGCTGTGGTGTAGGGGCTTTAGATCATGTTTATCATAAATTAAATAGTGATTATAGTGAAGAATTTGAATTAGCACCATTCACAGTTATTGTAGATCCTGAAAGGCTTCGCATGATTATGCCGGAAAAAGCAGATATAAATTTGCCAAAAGAAATGATGTATTTGCTGAATGCCCAATTGCAAGAAGCAGATATTATTGTATTAAATAAGATTGATATTTTAAGTGACGATGAGATTGAAAAATATTTAAGTTTTCTTAAAATGATTTGTCCCGATACTCCAGTGTTTGCTATTTCAGCAAGAAAAAAGATAAATATAAAAGAAGTTGTAGAATACTTTATGTCCCATGAATCAAAGCTTAAAGTTGTTGATTTAGGTTATGGCAGATCTGAGTTTCTGGCAGCAGAGAGCAAGTTAAGTTGGTATAATCGTCGACTATTCCTTAAAACAAGAGATGGTATGAAATTTGATTGCAATGCTTTTATTGACGATTTCATTGAAGCAATACGAGGAAAACTTATTAAAAATAAGCGTAATATTCCACATCTTAAAATATTTGCTGTTGGAGGTAAAAACGATTTCGGAAAAGCATCTTTAATTGGGACTGATTATAAAATAGAATATGATAAAAAAATTCAGAAAAAATATGATGAGCTACGTGTTATTATAAATATAAGAGCAGCTTGTGAATCGCAATTATTAGCTGAATTAATTGATGAAGCCCTTAATGAAATAGCAGGAGTATACAAAGTTGATTATCAAATATTTTTTACGGAATGTTTTGGAATGACGGATGAATTTGAAAAGATAATTCATACGACTGAAAGTTTATGTCCGGTATGTTTGAAGAAAGTACCTGCAAGACACGTTTTGATAAACGGAGATGTTTACTTGCAGAAAACGTGTGATAAGCATGGAGATTTTTCTACAATCGTCTGGCGTGGGCAAAGTGAACCTTCTTATGATTTATGGAAAAAGAATAAATGGCCAATACGTCCTCAAAAGTGTCTGGCTAAAGTAGAAAAGGGATGTCCCTATGATTGCGGCCTATGTGATGAACATAAACAGCAAACATGCTGTGCGCTGATTGAGGTAACTCAGCGCTGTAATTTAAACTGCAGCGTTTGTTTTGCTGAAAGTGGAGGAGATAGTGTAGATCCATCTCTTGATAAGATAAGGGAGTGGCTTAAAGTTCTTGTGGAAGCCGGAAGGCCTTTTGTTCATATTTCAGGGGGAGAACCAACAGTTAGAGATGATTTACCTGAAATAATCAGAATGATAAAGGAAATGGATTTCCCATATATACAATTAAATACAAATGGACTCCGTTTAGCACAAGATCCTAAATATGTAAAAATACTAAAAGAAGCTGGATTATCTTCAGTCTTCATGCAGTTTGACGGAACTAAGGATGAAATATACAGGAAGCTTCGTGGGCGAAATCTTCTTGCACAAAAAGAGAAAGCCATTGAGAACTGTGGTAAAAATAATCTTGGAATTGTGCTGGTACCTACAATAGTCCCAGAAGTTAACGCAGATAATATTGGAGATATAGTACGTTTTGGATTATCAAAATCTCCTGCTGTTAGAGGAATTCATTTTCAACCTGTAAGTTATTTTGGCAGATATCCGGCTCCTCCCTCAGACGATGAACGTATAACTTTGCCAGAGGTAATAAGGGAGATTGAAAATCAGACAGGAGGAAATCTTAAGGTTGAATATTTTTCACCATCGGGTTGTGACCATGCACGTTGTGGTTTTCATGGGGATTTTGTAGTAATGCCCGATGGCAGTGTAAAACATTTGACAATTAGAAATGACGAAGGATGTTGTTGTAGTAGCAAAACCGGTTCTTCTGGAGTTGAAAGAAATAGAAATTTTGTGAAGCGAAGATGGGTGAGAGAAAGCTCAAAAAATGATCAAAATTTAGATAAACCTAACTGTGAAATGGATGAAATGGATATCTTTCTTGATAGACTTAAATCTTATGGATTTACAATTACTGGGATGGCTTTTCAGGACTGCTGGAACATTGACCTTGAGAGGCTGCATGAGTGCAGTCTGCATGTAGTGAGCCCTGATGGCAGAATTATTCCGTTTTGTGCATATAATGTTACCAATATAGATGGCAAATCAATTTACAGGGGAAATGTTTAGTCGTCTAAAGCAAATACTAGAAGATTTAATATTCTGATTTTTCCAACCTCTTTAAAGTTTGAAGGTGTTTCAATTCTTTGATGTATAATGGATTGAGGCACTTTTTTCATTGAATTTATGAAAATTGACAATGGATAGACACTAGGTGGCAAAATCATCTTTTCCAACATATTATTTATTTCACAAAAATAGTTACTTTATTTCTACTTTTTTTGCTTATATAAAGAGCCTTATCCGCAAAATCTATCAATTTGTCTATAGAATAAGTGTCTTTTGGGTATTTAGCTGCACCAATACTAACAGTATAACCATCTAAAGCTTTTTCACATTTTAACCGAATTGCTTCTGCAATGGATAACAATCTTTCATCTGAAACATTGCGAATTACAACAGCAAATTCATCTCCACCAAAACGAAATACAGACCTATCTCCAGCAATAGATTTCATTATTTGAGCAAGTTTTTTAAGTACATTATCTCCAGCTAAATGCCCTGATGTATCATTCAGTTCTTTAAAATGGTCAATATCTAGTAAAAGGACTCCTGCGCTCTCCAAACTACAATTACTTATTTCTTGTTTCAAAACACTTAAAAAATTATTAAAAGCACGTCTATTATAGGCACCTGTCAAAGAATCAATATCAGCAGCTTCTTCAAGGTCATTATGCTCTTTTTCCAGTCTTTCAATTGTATTGTTATAAACTATAACCATTTCTTGAAACTCTTCGCCATAATTATGTGAATCAATCTTTTTATATTTTCCATCTTTCAAAGCATTAAATGAAAAGATTAACTTATCTAGCGGCTTACTGTATCGTTTTATGGTATATATACCAAGTAAAATAATCAAAATACCCGCTATAACTGACCCTAGGAATGTTTCATAAACTACAATATTCCTACTTGTCATTATATCAGCAGTAGGGGTAATGACCGTTACATACCAGTTCAAATTTGAAACTTTACTAAATCCAACAAACTGTTCCTTCCCTGAATAATCTTTCATGATCTTCGAACCTGATTTTTCCTGCAATTTATCAAAAACTACAGATTTCTTACCAATTAGTTCTTTATTAGGATTATAAACAACATAACCATGGCTGTCTAAAATGGAAATATAACCACTCCTTCCAAATTCCTTATTATCAAACATGGATGCTAAAGAAGTTCCTTGTAATTTAACAGTCCCAACAACTACCCCATCAATGCTGCCATCTTTCACAATTGGAACTGATATTACAACTATCTTATTTCCACTATTACCTGTGAAAACATTACTGATATAAGTTTTACCATGAATTGCCTGATGAAAATAATCTCTGTATGCCAAATTTGAAACGCTAGGGCTATGTACATTGCCAGACATACGTAAAATGTCTCCCCTGGAATTAAGAATTGTTACTACATCTACTTCAGGTATAATTTCATTGAATTTATTAAGAAGTTCCTGATTTTCTCTAATTTCCTCATTTGCAGCAACTGATTTTACAAAATTCTGTATTTTGTTAAAATTTTCCACAAGCTGCATACTAACATTTTTTGAGGCTTTTTCATTAGTACTCAATAATAAAGAATTAGTATTAGCAATAAAAAATTTATTAAATACTACAAATTGAACAAAGCAACTTAAAGCAATTAAAATGCCAAGCACTAATATAACTTTATATAAAAACTTCATTTAATCAATCCAATCTTTAATTTTTCTACTTAATCTAAATTTGAAATGTGTTCTTATTATATCATAATGCCCGTTACTACTGATAGCTTAATTTTTAATCTTGAAATTTAAATAATTTTTCAACAGTAGTATTAAATACTTTAGCAATATCCATTCCAAGTTTAAGAGATGGATTATATTTTCCATTTTCTAAATGAACTATTGTTTCTCATCTTACACCAACTAATTCAGCTAACTCACTTTGTTTCATCCTTAAGTTTTCTCTATATTCTTTAATTTTAGTTATTAATTTTGGCACTGAATTTATCACAAATATTTTTTAAATCCTTTAACGACATCATTATTGTATCCAATTGATTCGTAAAATTTATGAGCATCCTTCCTCTTGAAAGCCGATACTAACATCGTAAAATAGCAGTCTCTCTTCCTGGCAAAGTTTTCAATAAAAGTCATTAGAGTCTTTCCGATTCCCATCCTTCTATAATTATTTTTTACGATTACATTCTCAACAACCATAAATGGCTTACATTCTCCACCAAGATCTTGACAAATAATACCTAACAATGAACCAACTAAATTCTTATTACCATCTTTTGCTCCAATTAATACATAGTTTTTATTTGAATTAATTAATGTAAACTTATCTTTGAATTTTGGAAAATTTGTTTTTTTACCTAAAAGTTGTTCATATAAATTTGATAAGTCATTTAAATCGTCATATGTTATCCTAGTTATAGTAACCAAATTTATTTCACTTCCTTTTTTAAATTCTAAGTTCACGTCATATTATAGGTTAGAATTTTACATTTTTTATTGCTTTTACTGCCATAAATATTGTTTAAAATGCTTTAAAGTAACCACTGCAATATTGGTTAAGCAAATTAGAATTACAGCAAGGTTTACGTTTTGCTAATGCATACTGTTATGTTAAAATAATTATTAAGAAGGGAAGCGGATGATATGATTGAAGAAATTTTAACACGCAGGAGCATAAGAAAATACATGGATAGAGATGTTGAAGATGAAAAAATACTGCAGTTGATTGAAGGCGCAAGGCTTGCTCCATCAGGAAGTAA
>DAIMMR010000426.1:0-3338 GCA_036720575.1 Clostridium sp. | reverse complement strand
TTTTTGTAAAATACATATTTTCTTTATAATGATCCCAATGTCCTGATTGATGCCACAATTCTTCATTTAATATAATAGGAGTCATTATTTCATCGTATCCTGCTTTCTGGTGAACTTGTCTCCAGTAATTTTGAAGTTCATTTCTTATGATCATTCCCTTTGGATGGAAGAATGGGAATCCAGGTCCTTCTTCATGCATACTGAAAAGATCAAGTTCCTTTCCAAGCTTTCTATGATCTCTCTTTTTAGCCTCTTCCATCATTGTTAAATAATCTTTAAGGTCATTCTTTTTTTCAAAAGCAGTACCATATATTCTCTGAAGCATTTTGTTCTTTTCATTTCCTCTCCAGTAAGCTCCTGCAATTGAAAGAAGTTTTACAACTTTAACTTTACCTGTTGATGGTACATGAGGTCCTGCACATAAATCCACAAAATCTCCCTGTTTATAAAAAGATATAACTTCATCTTCTGGCAAATCTTTTATAAGCTGAACTTTATAAGGCTCATTTTTTTCTTCCATTAATTTTATAGCTTCATCTCTTGGAAGTTCAAATCTCTCCAATTTTTCATTTTCTTTTATTATCTTATTCATCTCACCTTCAATTTTTCCAAGCAATTCCGGTGTAAATGAAAAATCAGCATCCATATCATAGTAAAATCCATCATCTATAGAAGGTCCTATAGCTAATTTCACTTCTGGATACAATCTTTTAACTGCCTGTGCAAGTATATGAGATCCAGTATGTCTCAATATCTTTTTTCCATCTTCATCTTCAAATGTCAAAATTTCAAGTTTACAATCTTCATTAATTTCCTTGTTAAGTTCTTCTACTTTACCATTTATTTTAGCTCCTAGAGCCTTTTTACCAAGTGAAGTGCTTAATTTTGCTGCAATATCAGCTACTTTTAATCCTTTTTCTACTTCAAGTTCTTTTCCATCTTTTAAGATTATCTTTATCATATTTATTCCTCCTCATATAATTAGTTTTATACTGAATTTACATTCAAACAGTACTTGAAAATTAAAATTAAGCAATAAAAAAAACTCTCCCACAAAATGGGGCGAGTATTATCACGGTTCCACCCAAATTAATAGCATTAATCTTTTTCAAAACAAATAAATATACTGCAAAAAAATCAAACTACACACTGGATGTAAATTAAAACTTTTTTCACAATTACCTATAAGATTAAGCTGCCTGCTTTAATTAAAAATTTAAAAGCATATGCTATTATCTTTGAATCCATAACGCAGATTAGCGGAAAATACTTACTTAATTTCAGTATGCAACTCAAAGGTGGTATTCAATAAATCTTGCCTAAAGGATATTTCAGCTTAAAATCCTTCTCTCTTAAGGTAATTGATTTACTTACTTTTCCTTTTCATAGCCTTTATCCTATTTGAGCTTATTATATTATTCTACAATGGGTATGTCAATATAAAAATGTAAATTTTTTTATTCAATAGTTGTCCAATTCTATAGCATATGAAGGCTTCTACGCAAAAAATTAAATCATACTCTGAATAATTAACTCAACTTTCGCACCTATGAAATTTTTTTAGTTGAAAATTGAGAATTGAGAATGAAGGTTGATTTTTAGCTATTGCAAAAAATCTTTAAATTTATATGAACCAGCAATGTTTCGCTTTAGCGAAACGAATTGCCAAAGTTTAATCAACGATTTTTTGTAGTGTAACGGAAAAAATTCACATTAACTCTCCACTTTCCACTCTTAATTCTCAACTAAGCAAATTGCGTCGCAAAGTTTTTAAACTACGAAAGTTGACCAATTACCTAAGGTCCAGATTCAAATACCTACACCCTATTTAAACTATTTTTTATAGTCTCACAAATACTGCAATTGTTACAAAATTGTACTTTATGAGTAAACACTTTTTTAATAGTATCAATAAGTTCTGTATTTTTGCAATTTTCCACGCAATGAATAACTATTTTTTCAGGTGAATTAGTTATAAGTGCACTTATTAAAATATCATCAGAATGAGTATCACTGCTATATCTTAATTCCGTTAAATCTCTGAAAAAATTATCTGTTATTTCTTCTCCTTTTTTATTTTTTATAATATAGCTTCCATCATTATCAATGATTATATTCACATAATCTATTTTGCTCTCTTGTATCTCCACAAAATACTTTAAAAGCTTTATAAATTCATCATATTCTTTTTCTACCATATATTTTTCCACTACTTTATCAACTATAACTTCTAAATCATTGAAAATCTCTTTTCTCCTAAAAGTTATAAAACCATCTACGTTTATTTCCTTATTTTCAGCCATACAATCTGATATTTTATCCAAAATATCGTTTTTCTTGTTTATACAGTAAATGGAATTTTCATCTATAATTGTGGTTTTTCCCTTTAATACTTCCATGCTCTTTTCTCCAATTTTCTCTAAATCTTCATATTTTAAAAAGAAATACGTATCTGATAAAAAAAGCATAGCATCTTTTTCATAAAATTCATCTACCAATATATTATAAACTATATTTGAAACACACATATTAAATATATTCATAAGTTTATTGCTAATTTCCCCATCACAAAATACCTTAAGGAAGTGAGTACCTTTTTCAATATTTTCATATATTCCAATGAGCACATTCTTATTTTTAAAATATTCTTTTAAATCTCTTATTCCCTGGATTATACACTCTCTTTCTTTACTATATACCATAGTCAATAACAGCACCTCTCAACACTCCCTTCCAAAATAGTATGTGTCTAAAATAAATCTATATTCAAATTTCTATTGTCAAATATCGACAGCTAAATTCCCCAGAAATACCCAATAAGAAAACAATTTATCCGATGACTACCCGCACTAATACTCCCACTTCTTCAAGTGTACGTTGCAAGCGGCTACGTCTCTGGATAAGGATTTTCCCTAAAGGATAATACCTTCTAAGTGCTGAAGCACTAAGAGGCCTGTTAATAAGCATCAGATAAAATTATTACAAATATTTAATGTACAAGTATTGACAATATACATATACCAAGATATAATATTAACTGTTGTGACAATATTGTCGTAAGGGCGCATAGCTCAGCTGGGAGAGCATCTGCCTTACAAGCAGAGGGTCACAGGTTCGAGCCCTGTTGTGCCCACCAATTTATATACTATTATTTTTTTAAAGTATAGTTTGTAAATATTCGAGGTAATGTATTGTATTTGGCCAGATAGCTCAGTCGGTAGAGCAGAGGACTGAAAATCCTCGTGTCCCTGGTTCGATTCCTGGTCTGGCCACCAGATTTAAAATATGCGGGAGTGGCTCAGTGGTAGAGCGTCACCTTGCCAAGGTGAACGTCGCGA
>DAIMMR010000425.1:0-3347 GCA_036720575.1 Clostridium sp. | reverse complement strand
GAACCAATCTCTTTTGCAATACCTGCAAAATCCTCTATTCTGTTTTTATTTTCTTTAGAGATGTTTTCATTGTCTAATAATTTTTGAAGAGTTGGCATAACAGAATACACACTACTTCCCAGCTCTTCCTGTATCATTTTAAGAGTGAATTGAGACATACCCTTTTGGCCTAGATTATAATTATAACGTACAAATTCACTTATTAAATCATAAAATTTCTTTTCTACAGGAGACAGACTAACTTTTATAGTTTTAGCGTGCCTGTTAGTGAATTTTATATCAACATCACTTCTCTTATTTCTAACCATAACATCTGATACCAATTCTCTCAATTTTTCAATGTTTTTAGGTTCCATCAATTCACCTGATTTAACAAAATTCTTTTTAAAATCTGAATATGTACTTAACTGACCAGGTTTCAAAAGCGTTATAAGATTATATAACTCTTCAAGATTATTTTGAATTGGCGTTGCTGTTAAAAGTAATATCGAATTTTTATCCAGTTTATTTATGAAGTTCCAGGCAACAGTTTTCCTGTTCTTTAAATGATGTGCCTCATCTACAATTACCATGTCATAATGCACTTTCAAAATATGCTGGCTATTTTGCTTTCTTTTGGCTAGATTTATAGAAGAAATAACCTTGGGAAAATGCATCCATGCCTTATCCCCAAACTTTTTAAATTCAGGATTGTCACTTGTTATGAAATTTTGGTTGAATTTTCTCTTAAGTTCATTACTCCACTGCTCAACAAGTGAAGGAGGCACAAGTATCAATATTCTCCTTGCAAATCCCCTTATTATGTATTCCATCATAATAGTACAGGCCTCTATAGTTTTACCAAGTCCGACTTCATCACAGAGAAGTGCCCTGCCTCTAAACTTCTTAAGTACTTCTTTAACTGTTCTTACCTGATAATCGAATAAATTCATTTCTCTTACAGTATTCTGTGATAAAAGCTTATTAAAATCAGGAATAACTGCAAAATCTTTGGCAAGCTCGTATATCTGAGTCCATTTTTCATCTTCAAAATTAAACTTTGACAAGTCGGCTATTTTTTTATATGTTTGTGAAGAATTTTTAACAGACCTGAATATGGCATCATGTTTATCGATTTCATTAAAATTTTTTAACATTAACTCATTTTCCTGTTTATTATATGCTACAATTACATTCTGATTTTTTATATTTTTAAAAAATCCCTTTATTCCCCTACCTGTAATTATATCTTGAGTTGTGTCAACTTTAAAAGATTTTGAAACAAGATCATCTATTTTAATATTAATTTTATCTTCATTTTCAGGAATTAATTTTTTTAACGTTTTATCCATTTCCAATGCACCTAAGTCAAGAAGTTCTTTATCTATTCTGCATATAAATTGTTTAATATAGTTCATTTTCTCTATAATTGTATCTCCTCTCTTTAATAATTTAGTGCGATTATATAAACCCTTTTATTTATTATATCCTAATCTAATATATCCACAGCAATTTTATCCAAAGTTTCATCAGAATCAACTGCAGCAATTTCATAATTACCAACTATGTTTTGTCTCTTTATAATCACTATATCACCATTATCAATATTTGCATTTATCATACTATTGCCTTTTACTTTTACCATATAACAATCATCAGTATTGTGAAGCCACTTTTTAGGAAAATAGAATTCATCTTCAACGGTTGAATTTATCAGAATAGGTGGTCCAGCAGCTATATTTTCATAAATATTTAATTTTATAACATCTTCTACTGGATATATTTTATCATCTTCAACTAAAATTTCCTTCTTACTATCGTAATCACGCATAAAATCATACTGACTGTTGTTATTCAAATCTATATAAGAATATTTTTCTAAAGAAGATGGAAGCATTGAGCTATCAAATGAAGGTATATCTTGTTCTTGTTGAAACTCTCTGTTTAAAACCATAAACTCAATTCCATCAGAGACTATTCCATATTTGCAGGTTTTGGTAGTTGACATATAACTCTTCAATTGTTCTATACAATTTGAAAGTCCACTCCCACTCTTTTTAACCTCTACAAATATAAATGGTTCTTTATTTCTATTATTATAATTAAAAACAACTATATCTACGAAACCAATCCTTGAAAAATTATTCACCTGCTATTCTATATCTATAAGTTTTTCAGGATATTTATAGGTTGTTTTAAGTTCATTAATGAGCCACTGTCTAACTTCTTCCTCAAGATTATAAATGTCTTTTACTTTATTAGTAAAAGAATAGTCTTTTGGTTGAATATTATAAAATTTGCTAATCATACTATATTCATTGAATCTAAGAAATTTAGGATTGATGTCATTTATAAATTTAGATGGCACTCCGTCACATGTAATATAGAGTTTCTCCATTAAATATTGCACTTCTTGTCCTAGAATTCTTATGAAGTTTATTCATAGAATCACTACTTCTGCTGCTCATTCTTCCTACTCTATCTGCATTTTGATATTCTTCTACTTCTAAATAGTTGCAGGACTTTATCCAAAAGATTTCTTCCTTTATAAAATTCAAGTTTTCCTGGCTTATAATCTTTATATCGCTGTAAAGTTTACCAACTTCAACTATAGATCTTGTAATTATATTTTCAATAATAGGATTTCTAGATTCTATAGTTAAATCTAGTTTATTCTTATTACAATATTGTTTGAAATATCTGTATATGACAGAGTCAATATTTTTTATGCGCACTTTATTTTTGTCAACATTAAAGAAAGATATGTTTTCAAATTCTCTATTATTTGAGATCTTGTCATAGGCATATTTTATATAATTTATTAGACTTTTATTATATGTTAAAATCAATATTCTATCATCAACATCGGGACAATAATTCTCCAATTATTTCTCCCAAGTCATAATTGCTTAAATATATTAAACTCATATGGTATATTATATCATAATACGCTTTATAAGGTATGGATTTTTCTACTGAAAGTAGGGTCTGACCCTTGCTTGGACCTACCTGAAGTCTATTACATTTTCACCGAATAATTCATTGCTGCACAATATATCCTTGAAGTTCCTGCTTGCAGTCCATTGATTCTTGCCGTTGTAGATTATCATAGAGACAACTGCTGGAAGCTTAAAATTCTTGTTTCGCATGTCTTTTTTAGAAGTGTTCTTCAGCCTTTCCCTACACAGCTCAAATATATAGAACAGCAGTCTCATTGGCATTCTGTAATCCACTCTGGATTGAAACTCCAACAGAATATAGAATATAGAATATTACATCCTGACCGCATATATTTACTTTATAAACAATGTCTGATTCTTCTTCACTGAAATCTTCAAGTATATAGGATTTATCCATAAGCATTAGAT
>DAIMMR010000424.1:0-3349 GCA_036720575.1 Clostridium sp. | reverse complement strand
ACTTATAGTGAAAATATGCTTTCTGGATATGAAATGTTTAGAAGTAGATCAATTAGTTATAATGATAAGAACCAAATATTAAACATAAATTCATCAGAAGGACAAGGCTATACTTTTACATATGATTCACAAAATCGAGTAACAAAAGCAAAAGCATTAAGCTATCTATATGATAATGGTAATTATCTTGATTTTATCTATGATAAAAATGGTAAAAAAACTACTATCACTGACGGATTAGGTTTTACTACAAAATACACTTTTGATAATTACTATCATACAAATTCTATTGAGAATAGTAATGGTTATACAACGTTTTATAAATATACAGATATCTTTTTTAATGAAGATGGAACATATATCATATCACCCAATTATAATTTAAATCATAAGATTATTAGACAATCAAATACTTTTAAAAATAACGTCAACCCGCTTAATAATCATGGTTTTGAAATAAATACATCTAGTAGTAATATATATGGTTGGCAGAAAGAAGTAACTAATAATTCTACAGCAAATATTCAAAACTCAATTTTGTTATACGGATCAAAAGTATTAGAGTTATATAAATCAAATACTGGTACAGCAAAAGTATATCAAGACGTTAATGTTATTAGTGGAAAAGACTATATTGTTACAGGGTATATCAAAAATGAAAATTCGCTTGGCAATGGTGCATATATTAGTGTATCTCCAATAAGTGGGACATTTTCAAATATTTCTTCATCCACAAAAATAAAAAGCAGTAATGACTTTATTTATTTTGAATATAAATTTAAAGCAAATTATAACGGTAGAGCAAGAATAAATTTAATTAACGAGTCAAATGGTAATGCATATTTTGATCAAATAGGAGTAAATCATAATTATATCGATACTAGATATAATTATTTAGAAAACGCATCTTTTGAAAACGTACTTACTAATGCTTGGAGTTATAATGGAGTTATTAGAGAAACAAGAAATAGTAATTATTTTAATAGTAATTCTGGCGAATACTCTGTTAAGTTTGTTAGTTCTGGTAGCTTATCACAATCAATTAATATAATTGGATCAGCGAATGATATTTTCGTATTTGGTGGTTATTGTTTCTATGAAAATCATACAGGTAATGTAACTGTATCTGCTAGAATTGATTATTTAGATAATAAAGGTAGCGATACAGTAGTGTTTAAATTTGACCCTAAAAATTTAAATACTGAATATATGATGGAAAAAGTCCAAGCTAAGTATGATTATTACAAAGTTACTTTAACTATTTTAAATTCTTCAGATTCTAGTTATGCTTATCTTGATAATATTGCATTATATAAAGAAGGATATGGTATTAATGTAAGCTATAATGATGATGGACTAACTACATCAGAAAGTAATGAAATTACATCTAGTGTAACTTCATATGACTATGATGATAATAAGAACATAACAGCAATAACTACAAATAATGATAGAACTGATTTTGGTTATGATGAAAATCAAAATCTAAATCTTGTAGCAAACAATAACGTTATATCAGAATTTGAAATAGATGATAATGGAAATTATATTAACACTAAAACAACAGCTGATGATAGCAATATAAAGTATTTATCTGGTAGTACTGAATATACGACTGATGGTTTATATCCAAAAAGTTCAAAAGATATATTCGGAAATATAACTACTTACACATACGACTATTTAACTGGATTAGTAAAATCCGTAGTAGACAGTAATGGCGTTGAAACAGAGTACGAATATGATGCGTCTAATCGTCCTGTTGCAGTAATGAATGGTAAGGTTAGCAATGTTAAATTAGTTACATATACTTACGATTCAAAGGGGAATCTCACTTCAATCACAACTGAAGATTTAACATATAATCTTACTTATAATAATTATGGAGATTTAAAATCAATTAGTGTAGGTGGAAAGACTCTTCTAACAAATCATTATAAAGGTGAAGATTCTTCAGAAATTTATACAGGAGAAATTGATAGAACTGATTATAGTTATGGGACTGTATCTTTTGACTATAATGATGATGGACAAATAGAAAAAATTTATCATAATAGTGTTTTAGTATTAAGTTACTTATATAATGATTATAATGAAATAGCATCTTATACTGATCATAAAGAAAATCTAACTTATTACTATAATTATGATTATCAAAACAGACTAATAAATGTTAACTGTACAAATGGTAATAATATATCATATTCATATGATAGTAATAGTCATTTAGTTAATAAAACAAACATTAACGGTAGTAATGAATATGGTTACGATGATGATGATAAGTTAATTAATGAGAATATTTCAGATGTATTTGGAGTTAATTATGGATATACTAATGACTCATTTGCTAATTTAGACGTAATTAACTATTATGTTTCAACTTCCCCAATTACTCGTAGTTATGAATATGAGACTATTCAAGTAGATAATGAAACAATAAATACTGGAAGAATAGCTTCAATAACTTATACAATTAATAATGATATTATTAAATACGATTATTCATATGATCAAAATAATAATATTATTGATATAAATGGATATAAAAATAGTTCACTTATATACTCCGAAACTAATGAATACGATGTTTTCGGTCAGATTACATACCAAATGATAATGGCAGAAGATGTAGAGATATTTAATGAATATCAATACGATTTAAGAGGTAATATCACTAGTTATGAATCTACCGATTTAACAAATGATTCTACAATCTATTTTATTCAATTTTTATATCGTCAAGATGGATTTAAAGATGAACTAGTTATGGTATTTGTAAATGAACAAAGATATGACATAACTTATTCTACAACTGGTCAACCAAATAAATATCTTGGTTGGAATATTCAATATGATATGAGAAGTATAGGCAATCTTTATAATAATGATTACTATATTGAGTATGAGTATAACGCTGATGGTATTAGAATTGGTAAGTTGGTATATAACAAAAACAGCCAGATAATAGATTCAGTCAGGTATGTACTAAATGATAATCAAATTGTTAAAGAAATTCATAATGGGGATTTAGTTTACGAAATAAACTATTACTATGATTCTAGTAATAATGTAATTGGATTTACATATAACAATCATAAATATATGTATTTGAAGAATCTTCAAAATGACGTGATGGGAATTGTAGATGATAATAATAATATTATAGTTAAATATTATTATGATGCTTACGGCAACATTATTAATACAATTGATGATTCAAATATCAATCTAAGTAAAATTAATAGATTTACTTATAGAAGTTACTATCAGGATGTAGAAACTGGATGGTATTACTTAAATAGTAGATATTATAATCCTTTATCATGTAGATTTGTTACAATGGATG
>DAIMMR010000423.1:0-3350 GCA_036720575.1 Clostridium sp. | reverse complement strand
AGTTTTACTATTGGCAACACGTCTCATGAACAGTGAAGCGTGTAACGAGTAGTAAGATTAGAATATTAAAGAAAGGTGATTGTAATGCGTATTCAGTTGAAAGATGGTACATACGAGTATATTGATAGCAATGAACAGTTTGCTAGATTAGTAGAACAAAACATAGGTGAAGATGCAAAGGATTATGTTAATAATTTAATTAATGAAGCAGATTATGAAAATAGAAAATTTAATACAGATTTAGGTTACTATGAAGAATCTTGTGATGAATATGAAAGTGCAGCAAAAGATATTGACGAAGGAATAATTGAAGCGATTAAATACATAAGAGACAGCAAGCGAATAGATAAAAGTAAGTTGATTGATATTTTGGATCAAGTGCATAAAATATATTATGAAAACTTTTAGCAACAAGTAGTTAAAATTGTAATTTCATCTTATAAAGGAGAATTAAAAATGGAATATATTGTGATTTTTGGAATGGCTATTATTGTAGGGTCAATTGGTGGTATTATCTCTTATAAACATACAAAGAAAGAAATTAAAGAGATGCAACGATTAACTGATAAAGCAGTTAAGGATTGTCAAAATACAATTAGGGACATTGAAGCATTTAGAGACGACTTTAACAAAAGTCTTGATAAAGTATCTAAAGATATTAAAAGCGATATAAATAGAAAGGATTGATTTAGATGTATTCATCAGTTGCTACAAGCGTACATAATAGTAAGGTAGTAGTTTTACCTAAGAACCGTTATATACCAGCAGGGACGTACACAAGACCAGAGTTAAAGGCAATCGTTAAAGCATTCAATCAGTTAGAAAATAGAAATGCTGCAAGATTCCTATTGGACATGATGATGGATTAAATTTGACAGGAAAATTTTGCATAAGTAGTTGACAACAGTTACGCACTATGCTATACTGTTGTCAGTGGAAAGGAGGCAGAAATGATTAGCAAAGACAATGATAGGATTACAACTATTTTGTCGAAAGAAATAGCAAAGCAGGTTGAGAAATTAGCTGAAGAAGAAAAACGAAGCATCTCTGCAATGGCTGCTATTTTAATCGAAAAAGGTTTGGAGTCCTATAAAAAATAATCAAGACTGCTCCTCGTCGAAAAGTTACAGCCTTGATTGCATGGATTCTATGCTTTCATAAAATCCTTACTGTTTATGTTAGCATAATTCCTTCAAATTTTCAAGTAACTTTTTGGAGGTAATATTATGCAAATTACATACAATGAGAAACAGTATATGATTCCTTTTAATGCATCAATGTTAAATACAGACAAACAGGAATATGGCGATCCTAGTTTTATTATGATTCCATTTCATCATTGTGTTCAGAAGTCAAAGAGTTTTGAAAATTTTATAAGTGATGTAATTATTGAATTTTGTAATCAGTTTGATTACGATCCTGAAGAACTTGTAAAGTTTGGAGAATCAATAGATAATCTTGATATGTTTTTAATTATTGAAAATGCAGATATATCAGAACCAGAATATCATATTTTTGTTAGTTGCAATTATGATGAAGATATGATGAAAACAGTTGATATTGACTTAAACAAACAAGAATTGAAAACATTACAGTGTTGTGAATTATTAGTCCATTAAGTGTTTTCTCATTGGTATACTTTCTATTAAAAGTGTACCATGCCAAAAATATTTAAGAAAAGAGGTGAATATATAATGATTGTTCAACGCACAGAGCAGCATCAGATTACTAAAAATCATCCAGCATGGTCTATCATTGATGATTATTGCTTTCGTTCTAAGAATCTTTATAACTATGCTAATTATCAAATCAGGCAGGAATTTATTCATAATGGTATGTGGTTAAGATATTCAAAAATATTTAATTTAGTCAAGGACGGAGATGATTATAAGAATCTTGGTAGTAATTTAGGTCAACAAACTTTAAGACTATTAGATAAAAACTGGACTTCATTTTTCAAAGCTATTAAGGATTGGAAAAAGAATCCTCAAAAATACCTTGGTAGACCAAAACTTCCTAAGTACAAAGAGAAAGACGGAAGATGTTTCCTTGGTATAGATAATATTAAGTTCTTTAATACTGATAGCTATATTAGATTCAGCTATAAACCATTTCATTGTATGAATAATATCTTTAAAACTAAGATACCACAAACAGCAAAACTAATGCAGTGTAGATTCATTCCACATTCCAATTATTATACAATGGAAGTAGTTTATCAAATTGATGTACCTGAGACTGTTACAGAGTCAGATCACATAGCTAGTATTGATTTGGGTGTTGATAATTTCGCAACCATTACAAATAACATAGGTCTAATGCCTATTGCTGTTAAGGGCGGTGTTATTAAGTCGATAAATCAATACTACAATAAAAAGAAAGCTAAGATGCAATCAGAGTTGATGATAATAAATAAGAAACATATAAGCAAGAATATTATTAAATTAGCAAACAAACGCAACAATAAAATCAAAGACTGGATGCACAAGGCAAGTAAATGTGTTGTTGACTATTGCGTGATGTACGGAATTGACACTTTGGTGTGTGGTTATAATGCAGGATGGAAACAGGAATCTGATATGTCAAAGAAGGTTAATCAAGATTTTGTTGATATTCCATTTGATATGTTTGTAAATCAGTTAGCTTATAAATGTCAGAACAATGGTATTAGGTTTATTACAACAGATGAGAGCTATACAAGTGGGACATCTTTTCTTGACTGTGAAGAGCCTACAAAAGCTAATTATAACAAAAATAGGCGTATCTATAGAGGGTTGTTCAAATCTAATACAGGAATTCTTATTAATGCGGATGTCAATGGCAGTTATCAGATCATGAAAAAAGTATTCCCAAATGCGTTTGCAAATGGGGTAGAGGGTGCAGGTTTACACCCAATGTCTACGAAAATAGCATAAACAAGTTACAATTTTGTAATGTGATAAATTAGCCGTTTTATCAGTTCAGATTCCAAGAACAGCAAGCGAATTTAATAGTAAGTGCATTAACAAATATTGTAATTTATGTTATAATATTTGCAAGGTGATGGTTTATGCGACATTTTGGCGGTTTAGCATTAATGGATAAGTTGTTTAATTGTTTTGTTAAATATCAAAAACAGAAAGTTAATGGGTTTACAAGCGATAATTTTATCAAACATTGTAAGAAATTACGAAAGAATAGGAGGAAATAAAATGTTTAAGGTTTTTAACCCCAGACGTGCAAGAATTCTCCCACCTCTATAGGTAGTGAGATGAATTACACTTATAAAATAATGTTTGAACCGTAGGGACTACGGAGATAGCCTGTTGAGACTTAGTAGGTTACTACTATTGAGCAGGAAGCCGACACTT
>DAIMMR010000422.1:0-3358 GCA_036720575.1 Clostridium sp. | reverse complement strand
ATAGAGTGTGATTTAATAGGAAAATATGTAGAAAAAATGGTTTTAAATCCAAAAAAAGAGCAAGAAAAGAGCAGCAGTATAGATGTCTTAAAACTAAAGGAATATGGCTTTATGCAATAAGGTATTTTCTTTTAAATGCCTAAACATTTATTTTTGAAGGGAGATAAAAATCATGGATTTTAAATTTAATACTATAGAAGAAGCAATAGAAGATCTTAAACAGGGGAAAATGATAATAATTGTAGATGATGAAGGAAGGGAAAATGAAGGTGACCTGGTTATACCTGCAGAGAATGCAACTGGGGAAAATATTAATTTTATGATCAAATATGCAAAAGGTCTCTTGTGTGCACCAATTGAACAAGAAATAGCAATAAAACTTGGATTAAATCCTATGGTTGAGCACAACACGGATAATCATGAAACAGCATTTACGGTAACGGTTGACTATAAAGATACTACAACGGGAATATCAGCTTTTGAAAGGGCTCATACCATAAATATGATAGCTGCTTCAAATTCCAAAGATGACTTTAGGAGGCCAGGACACATATTTCCACTTATAGCTAAGAAAAATGGAGTGTTTGACAGAACTGGACATACGGAAGCTTCAGTTGATCTAGCTAAGATTGCAGGATTTAAAGGTGCAGCAGCCATATGTGAAATAATAAAAGATGATGGAACTATGGCAAGAAGAGATGACTTGATGGAGTTTGCTAAAGAGCATGATTTAAAAATTGTTACTATAGTGGACTTAATAGCCTATAGAAAGAAAAAAGATAAATTGGTTAAAAGAGTGGCTTCTGCGAATCTTCCAACTAGATTTGGGAAATTTAAGATTGTAGGTTATAAAAATGTATTGAATGGTGACGAGCATGTGTGCCTTGTAAAAGGAGATAATTTTGAAAAGGAACCTGTACTTGTAAGAGTACATTCACAGTGTCTTACCGGAGATGTTTTTCATTCACTTAGGTGTGACTGTGGACAGCAGCTGGAATCCGCACTTAAACAGATAGAAAAAGAAGGCAAAGGAGTCCTTTTATATATGAATCAAGAAGGCAGGGGCATAGGAATTTTAAATAAGATAAAGGCTTACAAGCTTCAAGAAAATGGAATGGATACAGTAGAGGCAAATTTAGCACTGGGATTTCCTGCGGATATGCGTGATTATGGAATAGGAGCACAAATACTTAAAGATATAGGTATAAAAAAAATGAGACTCCTTACAAATAACCCAAAGAAAATGGAGGGACTTTCAGATTATGGCTTGGAAATAGTGGAGAGGGTACCTATTGAAGTAGATTGTTCAAAGGAAAGTAAGAGATATATGAAAACTAAACAGGAAAAAATGGGACATTTATTAAAAATATAATTATATTAATGAAACATATAAATAAAAATAGAAAAGAGGATTATTTATGAAAACATATGAAGGAAAATTAGTTGCAGAAGGTTTAAAATTTGGGATTGTAATTGCAAGATTTAATGAATTTATAGGCTCAAAATTGTTAGATGGTGCTTTAGACTGTTTAAAAAGACATGGAGCACAAGAAGAAGACATTGATATAGTTTGGGTTCCAGGAGCTTTTGAAATACCTGTGGTTTCAAAGAAAATGGCTTTTTCTAAAAAGTATGATGCGGTTATTTGTTTGGGAGCAGTAATAAGAGGGCAAACACCTCATTTTGATTATGTAGCAAGTGAAGTGTCAAAAGGAGTAGCAAGTGTTTCCCTTGAAAGTGGTATGCCAGTAATATTCAGTGTTCTAACCACAGATAACATAGAGCAAGCTATAGAAAGGGCAGGAACTAAAGGTGGAAATAAAGGATATGATGGAGCTATGTCAGCTATAGAAATGGCAAATTTGATGAAACAGTTTTAAATCAATTCACAATGAACGATGCACAATGCACAATTAAGGATGATTTTCTGTTGCCACAGAAAATCTACCGAAATTGTGCATTGTGAATTGATTATAGAATATGGCAGCAGCTCCTGCTGCTTTTTTTTATTTCTTTCATATTTAAAATTAAAGTGGTAGATGAAGTTATCATTAAACTTATTCCGGTACTGTATATATTTATCCATGATATACCTGCAAGTATGTATATTAATATGACTTCTAAAATGGCAGAAATCAAGGAATTTTTTAATAGTATATTTTGTTTGCCAATGCCATTTAAAATGCCAAAAGTAGAGAAGGAGACAAAGGTAACAGGAGCAGCTAGTGAAGCAAATTTTATATAATTTCCCAGGTCATTTCTGTTATAAAATAATTGTCCTAAGTAATCTCCAGTGGAAAGGCAAATTATCATGGTACAGATACCTAAAAATAAAGATATTTTTATAATTTGATGAATTCTTTTTTCTATAGACCAGTAATTTCTATGGCTCATCTTTTCTGATAAATCTGGAATGAGAACCATGGATATGGAATTTATAATTGTAACTGGAAAAAATATTATATTTAAAGCCATGCCGTCGAATTTACCTATCATAGCTAGTGCTAAGTTGTACTCTATGCCAGATGATACAAGCCTTCTTGGAGTTATAAGTGTAGAGACAGCACCAAGTGCAGTAGACAAAAATCCATTTAAACAAAGGGGGAAAGATAGTACCAGTATATTGAATAAAAGCTGAAGTTTGTCCTCGGAATTTGAAGAACTAGATCTAAATTTTCTCCTTCTAGTTTTATACATGATGTAAAGTAAAATGAAACTTATAAACTCTCCTATGGTAAGGGTTGTATAAGCTGCAGTAACGGTGGAACCAACATCTTTCAAGGAAAATATAGTTATTATGCTAATTATTATTACAATTCTAAGAAACTTTTCTGATATATCTATAATTGCAGGTATTTTAACCTCGGATATCCCATAAAAATAACCTTTTAGTATAGAGGATAATCCTATGAAAAACATTGCCGGGCACATAACCTGCAGGGCATGTACCGATCTAGGGTCATCTACTATTTTAGTACCTATGTAAGGAGCATTTATAAAGACGGTACAGACTATAAGTAAAGCAAAGAGTGAATTAAAAGTTAGAGATGCATCTATGGAATTATTTAAATTATTAAAATCATCTTTGCTAAAATACACGGCAGCTATTTTGGAAATGGCTGCTACCATACCTCCTGATATAAGGCATATGAACAAATCATATATAGGCATTATTAGTCCATAGAGACCTATTCCTTCAGCCCCAAGTTCTCTAGATAATATTATGGGAAATATAAATGCAAATATAGAAGTAATTAAATTTGAACAAATTAAAATAAGTGAATTTTTTAAAAACCTGTCTCTTTTCATAAAAACTCCCGTAATTAAAATTAGAATTAATATTAATAATTATGATAAG
>DAIMMR010000421.1:0-3360 GCA_036720575.1 Clostridium sp. | reverse complement strand
TGATAAATGAAAATATATACTTATTGACATTACTTCACTTAAGCAAAGAGTTCTATTTGATAAAAATGCTTACTGTACCGTCTATATACGGAGAATAATCCTTAATTTTTAAATAAAAAGAACTATAAGGAGATTATTAATTAAAATCCACTTATAGTTCTTATATAGTAGAGCACATAATAATCTAAGTTGCACCATTATAGATAACATATGTTACCTTATTATGATGTTTCCACCATAATAAAGCAGTTCATCACCTATAATGATGGTTTCCTCGACTATATAAAATATCTACACAACTATATATAACCTCTCGGCTATATATAACCATCTCAACACCTCATATAATTTTAGCTCGACCCTATATCATAGGTTGGAACCTTAATATAATCAACTTTAATCAACTATATTAAAGCTTTTCCCTACAATATAGAATCTTCCCTATGACTGTATATAAGCTATTTATACAATAACCTATATACAATCGTTGGCCGATTTATACATACCTCTGTTCAAAGCACATATAAATCTTGACTCAACTGTTATATACCCTATGCTATTATAGTAACCTTTTTGTCTTTATTATATACTGGTAATTTTTGATTGAATTTAAACAAAATTTTTTTCAAACTACCATTAGCCTTTTAATTACTTACCAATTATTTGAGAGATTTGTTGTTGAATATTCTAGTGCTGGTTTGCTTATTTATGTCTATTTAGCATCTTGCTAAATTTTTCATACTTTTCGTTTGCTTAATAGCTCTTCCCGTAAAGCTTTCCTTTGAGTTAATAATATCTTTCAAAGTGCCTTCTACAATAACTTCACCCCCATCTTTTCCGCCTTCTGGTCCCATATCTACTATCCATCCTGCTGCTTTTATAACATCCAAATTATGTTCTATAACTATAAGAGTATGTCCTGCTTTAAGAAGTTTATCAAAAATAATAAGCAGCTGGGATACATCATGAAAATGCAGTCCATTTGTAGGCTCGTCAAAAATATATACAGTCTTTCCTTTAGCTTTTCTGCTGAGTTCCTTTGCAAGTTTTACTCTTTGTGCCTCTCCTCCACTTAAGGTTGTGGCACTTTGACCAAGCTTGATATATCCAAGTCCTACTTCTTTTAAAACTTCAAGAACTAAATGTATATCTTTGTAATCTTTAAAGAATTCTGATGCCTCATTTGCATCCATATCCAGCACGTCAGCAATGTTCTTTCTGTTGATCTCATTTTTAAGCACTTCTTCTTTAAATCTCCTGCCTCCACATTCATCACACTCTATCCATACATCTGGTAAAAAGTGCATTTCTATTTTTATCTGACCTTGCCCTTCACAATAGGGACATCTTCCTTTTACTGAGTTAAAGCTAAAATAATCAAAGCTCATATGGTGCTCCTTAGCATATTTTGTATTCGCAAAGACTTTTCGTATTTTGTCAAACACTCCTATATAGGTAGCTGGATTAGATCTTGGAGTTCTTCCTATAGGTTCCTGTGAAACATTTATGACCTTATCTAAGTCTTCATATTCTAAAATTTCGCTGTAATGTTCTACTTTATTATGCGCTTTATTTAATAAATTTTCTAAGAGAGGTTTTAAAGTCCTGCTTATTAAGCTGCTTTTTCCACTTCCGCTGACTCCTGTTACAACATTTAATGTATTTAATCTGAAGTGTGCTGTAACACTTCTTAAATTATTTAAGTCTGCACCTTTTATTGTAAGGAATCTATTATTTCTTAAATTGTTATACATAGTATTATTGACTTTTAAAGTTTTACTCAAATATTTTCCCGTTAGTGAATTACTATTATTTTTAATAGCATCTAAACTTCCCTGTGCTATTATTTCTCCACCTAAAACCCCTGCATAAGGGCCTATATCTACAATATAATCTGCATGCTTTATTATTTCTTCATCATGTTCTACAACAATTACTGTATTCCCCTTATCTCTTAACTTTAAGAGCGTGCTTACTAGCTTTCCTAAATCCCGTGGATGCAGTCCTGTTGATGGCTCATCTAAAACATAAGTTATACCTGTAATCTCACTGCTAAGCTGGGCAGCCAGCCTCACCCTCTGGCCTTCACCTCCAGATAAGGTAGGTGCACTTCTGTTTAAAGATAAATAATGAAGGCCAACATCATTTAAAAAAGATAATCTCTTATATATCTCCAAAATTATTTCCTCTGACATCTTGAATATAGAATTCGGAGCATGTTCATATACATCTTTGATAAAGCTTAAAGCTTCTCTCACCGACATATTTGAAACCTCTGATATTGTTCTTTTTCCTATCCTGACGCTATTTGCTTCTTTTGATAGTTTTGTACCCTTGCAGACACTGCAAGTATTAAAACTCATAAATTGTGCATACTTTTTTCTTGTTACCTGGGAATTTGTTTCATAATAAAGTCTAGTTAACTCCGTAACAATTCCTTTAACCGGTTTAAGTGTAGTTTTACCTCCCATTATAGATGGATACTCCAGCTTTTCTTCTCCTGAGCCATACAGTATTACATCTTGAAAACTCTTAGGTAAATCTCTCCATGGTGTTTCAATATCTAAATTATAATGATCAAATACAATATCTAAAGGTCCTGTTGGCCATGTAGTTTTATTATTTTCTCTGAGATTTCCAAACCAATTAATAGCCCCATCTAAAATGCTTAAGCTTTCATCACCAATTAAAAGCTTTAAATCCACTTCCTGCGTAACGCCAAGCCCCTTACAATGAGGACACATTCCCTGAGGAGTATTGGAACTGAAATGTGCTGACATGAGAGGTTTAATAACGATATGACAATTAGGGCATTCACTTTTGCTATTTTTATAAAGCAGTGTTTTTATTTCCGTTTTACAGTTTTTACAGGTTCTAATCCCTATTCTGGAATATAAAAGGCGCAGGTAATCAGAAATTTCCGTCAAGGTTCCAACGGTAGAGCGTGGATTGCTACTTACACTTTTTTGCTCTATGGCAAGGGATGGGGTTAAGCCTGAAATATATTCAACCTTTGGCTTTTCAATTTTTCCCACACTTCTTTTTGCAAAGGTGGATAAACCTTTAATAAATCTTCGTTGTGCTTCAGCGTGTATTATATCAAATACTAAAGTAGATTTACCACTTCCACTGACTCCAGTAAATACAATGAGTTTATTCTTGGGCAGCGTTAAACAAACGTTTTTAAGATTATGCTGCTTTGCACCTTTTATAACAATCATATTATCTTCAGATTCTTCATTAATACCTTCATTTATTATAAGTTCTCTAAGTTTAGTACTCATGGTACACCTCCAGCCTTGAATATTTCTTAAGTTCTGAGGTAAGGGATTTTCAAAGAAATAACCAGTCAGTATGCTA
>DAIMMR010000022.1:0-21794 GCA_036720575.1 Clostridium sp. | reverse complement strand
CTAAGACGTATACACAAAATATTTAAATGTACTTGCTTATTGTAAAATATTTCTACGCATAAGTTGATTTTTAAGTTATAAAAGTTATAAAAGTAAGCCGTGTTTGAGCATAAAGAGCACGGCTTACTTTTTTCATTTAAGAACAAACACTATATTAGTGTATTCCTTCTATAATTTTTCTTTCAGGTTTTTTATTACATATTTTCTGTCTTCTTTTAGCAAGTTCTTTTGATAAGTCATCTAAAGTTATATTTTGATTTGACATTAAAACTAAAAGGTGATATATCAAATCACATATTTCATAAACTTCCTCTTTTTTATCATTGTTTTTGCTTGCAATTATAACTTCTGAACTTTCTTCCCCTACTTTTTTTAGTATCTTATCTATTCCTTCCTTAAATAAGTAACTAGTATAAGAACCTTCTATAGGATCTGACTTTCTCTTCTCTATAACTTTACTTAATTCCTCTAATATACTTTGAAATTCCATAAAAATATTCCCCCTTCAATTTAATATAATTTTCTATAAAAACAGCTCCTGTTTCCTGTGTGACAAGCTGCTCCTATTTGCTCAACTTTTATCAAAATTGTATCATAATCGCAGTCCACACTTATACTTTTCACATTTTGATAATGACCTGATATAGCTCCCTTGTTCCAAAGCTCATTTCGGGATCTACTAAAGAACCAAGTCTTTCCTGTTTCCATCGTTCTCCTTAATGATTCCTCATTCATATACGCCATCATAAGTACTTCTCCATTTTGAAAGTCCTGGACAATTGTAGGTACAAGTCCCTTCCCCTTTTTAAAATCTATGTTCTTTAAAATTTTCTCTTCCATATTTTCACCTTTGTGCATATTTTTATAACCTCACTGGTATATCCTTAGTTTTTAAATATTGTTTAACTTCACCTACAGTAAGCTCTCCATAGTGGAAAAGTGAAGCTGCAAGGGCTGCATCTGCTCCTGCATCATTAAATACATCATAGAAGTCGTTTAAAGAGCCACATCCTCCTGAAGCTATTACTGGAATATTTACCAGGTTGCATACAGTTTTTGTAAGTTCTATATCATATCCATTTTTAGTACCATCTGCATCCATACTTGTCAAAAGTATTTCGCCTGCGCCTAAGCTTTCTGCCTTTTCAATCCACTTTAGTGCATCTATTCCTGTATTCTTTCTTCCGCCTTCTATAAATACATCCCAACCATCTCCTGAATCTCTTTTTTTAGCATCCACTGCAACTACTACGCACTGTGATCCAAATTTGTCTGCTGCTTCATATATTAAGTTAGGATCCCTTATAGCAGAAGAATTTATTGATATTTTATCTGCACCTGCCCTAAGTATGTTTTTAAAATCATCTATCTGAGATATTCCACCACCTACTGTAAGTGGTATGAACACTTTTTCTGCAGTTCTTTCTACTAAATCAATTATGGTTTTTCTCTTTTCATGGGTAGCTGTAATATCCAAAAATACTATTTCATCTGCTCCCTGTCTATTGTAATGTTCAGCTATTTCAACAGGATCTCCTACATCTTGTAGGTCAATAAAGTTTATTCCTTTAACAACCTTTCCCATATTCACATCTAAACATGGAACTATTCTTTTTGTAAGCAAAATCTTAGCTCCTCTCTATCTCATCTATTATTTCTTTAATTTTATCTATAAAAAATTTCATGTCTTCATCTGAGCCTATACTTACCCTTAAGTAATTATCTATTCTATCCTTATTGAAATATCTGACAAGAACTCCTTTTTCCCTTAACTTTGTAAAAAGTTCTTTTGCAGCAAACTTAGCATGGGTTATAAAAATAAAATTTGATTTCGAAGGTATGATATTAAAGCCCATTTTTTCTAATTTATTTACAGTTGTCTCTCTCGTATTTATTACTTTACTAACACATTCTTCAAAATAATCCTGATCTTCAAAAGCTGCTATTGCTGCTGCATTTGAAACCCTGTCTACAGTATAGGAATTAAACGAATTCTTTATTCTATTCAGTCCATTTATAAGTTCTTCTTGTCCAAGTGCAAATCCCACACGAATTCCAGCTAAGGATCGTGATTTAGATAATGTCTGTACTACCAAAAGATTAGGATAGTTTTTTATAAGACCTACTACAGAGTTTCCTCCAAAATCTACATAAGCCTCATCAATTATAACCACTTTGTTCTGGTTATATTTTAAAATTTCTTCAATTTTTTTGGTTTCAAGACATCTTCCTGTAGGTGCATTTGGATTCGGAATTACTATTCCTCCGTTTTCAGTTAGAAACTCCTGAAATGGAATTGAAAAATCTTCATTTAATTTTGCAAGTTTATAATTTAAATTATATAAATTAGCATATACAGGATAAAAGCTGTAACTGATATCTGGAAAAATTATAGTTTCATCTTTATTAAAAAATGTTAAAAAAGACATAGCTAAGACTTCATCAGAACCATTTCCTATAAAAATTCGGTTTTTATTTAAACCATAGTATTTGGAAATAACGTCCCTTAACTTATCGCAATCTGGATCTGGGTACAACCTCAACTCTTCATTTGCTGCATTTTTTATTGCCCCAATTACCTTAGGGGATGGTGGATAAGGACTTTCATTGGTATTTAGCTTAACATATTTTTTATCCTTAGGTTGTTCACCACACACATAAGGCTCTACACCCTTTGTAATTTCACTCCAATACTTACTCATGATTCATCCCACCTTCTACCGTAATTTTTATTTGCAAATTTCTATAGCTTCTTTTAAATCTATATTTCCAGAATATATAGCTTTGCCTGTAATAGCACCGTAAATTCCCATTTTACTTATATCTTTCAAATCATCTATGTTTTTTATTCCACCAGAAGCTATTATCCTGCAGCTTACACTGTTTTGAATTTTAAAGAGTTGATCTAAATTCGGCCCATTAAGTGTTCCATCTTTACTTATGTCTGTAAAAATGATAGTTTTGACTCCTATGTCCTCCATTTGTTTTGCAAAATCTATGTAATGGACACTGCTTACATTAAGCCATCCGTTCACTGCAACTTTCTCATTCTTTGCATCTATTCCCACTGCTATTTTTTCTCCGTATTTTTTTAGTGCTTTTTTCACAAAATCAGGATTTTTTAAAGCTACAGTTCCAAGTATTACCCTGGACACACCTATTTCCATAAGCATATCTATGGTTTTTATGTCCCTTATTCCTCCTCCAAGTTCCACTGGGACCTTACTTGCGTCTATTACTTTTGATATGGCTTCTATATTTTTTATTTTTCCATCAAGTGCTCCATCTAAATCCACCATATGAATATATTCTGCCCCATTTTCTCTAAATTCCAATGCTACTTTTGCTGGATCCTCACCTACTATTTCTGATTTTTCAAATTTTCCTTGATATAATCTAACACATTTTCCATTTCTTAAATCTATAGCTGGAAGTATCAACATATAAAAACCCCCTTAAATTATCCAATTAATATGTTATCTTTACAAAATTTTTGAGCATTTCAATACCTACGTCACCACTTTTTTCTGGATGGAACTGAGCTCCATAAACATTATCTTTACTTACAACAGCTGGTATGTTTATTTCTCCATAAGTGCTATAGGCATTTAAATTTTCTTTAGATTTTAATTCTCCATAAAATGAGTGCACAAAGTATACATAGCTATTTTCAGGTATATCTTCTAAAATTTTACACTGTTTATCTATTATTAAATTATTCCATCCCATATGTGGTATTTTTATATCTCCATATAACTTTGTTATTTTTCCTGGTATAAGTCCCAATCCTTCACACTCTTCTATTTCTTCTCCTATGTCAAATAAGAGCTGCATTCCAAGGCATATTCCCATAAAAGGCTTTCCGCTTCCTGCTTCCTTTTTTAACACTTTATCTAAATTCCTCTTTTTCAAGTTCTTCATAGCCTCGGGAAATGCACCTACCCCAGGAAGTATAATTGCTTCACTTTTTTCTATTTCACACTGATCTGAAGTTATTTTACTATCTGTTCCTATATATTTAAGTGCTTTTTGAACACTCTTTAAATTTCCCATACCATAATCTACAATGGAAATCAATTCTACACACCCCTTTCTTCAATTCACAATTCACAATGTACAATTCACAATTATAGATAATTTTCTTCCACTAAAGCTGCAGAAAATTTAAAATATTACACCATTGAAGCAAAGCTTTAAATTTAATATTTTTCGTAACGTAGTGAAGAAAAATCTCCATCAACTCTCCACTTTCAACTTTCCACTATTAATTATTTTATATAGTTCCTTTCGTAGACATTATTCCATTTATACTGCTATCTATAGATACTGCTTCTTTAAGTGCATGACCAAATGCCTTAAATATTCCTTCTATCATATGGTGTGTATTTTTTCCGTAAATCACTTTTATATGAAGTGTCATTTCTGCATTAAAAGCAACTGCCCTAAAAAATTCCTCTACCAATTCCGTATCCATCTGTCCTACTTTTTCAGTTTTAAAATCAGCATCAAATACTAAATAAGGTCTACCGCTCAAATCTATGGATACCATCGAAAGACTTTCATCCATTGGTATAAAAAATGTTCCATATCTTTTTATATTTTTTTTATCTCCCAGAGAATCTTTTATGCATTTGCCCATGACAATTCCTACGTCCTCCATGGTATGATGAAAATCCACATTAAGATCACCTTTTGCAGCTATATCAAGATCTGTCATTCCATGTTTTGCTATCATGCACAACATATGATTAAGAAAGCCTATTCCCGTATCTATATTATACTTTCCACTGCCATCCAAATTTATTTTTACATTCACATCAGTTTCATAGGTTTTTCTGGAAAGTTCTCCTATCCTCAAACAAAACACCTTCTTTTAATGAAATATTTACTATTTGGTTCTAACTTTTATTGAATTTGCATGAGCTGTGAGTCCTTCTGTTTCTGCCAGCTTTATAATTTTATCTCCTATTTTTGAAAGAGCCTCCCTGGAATAACGAGTAAAACTTGATTTTTTTATAAAGTCATCTACAGAAAGGGGAGAAAAAAACCTAGCTGTTCCGCTTGTCGGAAGTATATGATTTGGTCCTGCCATATAATCTCCAAGAGGTTCCGGTGCAAAATTCCCCATAAATATGGAACCTGCATTTTTTATATCTCCAAGTATGGAAAAAGGATCCTCAACACATAATTCCAAGTGTTCTGGCGCTATTTCATTTGCGGCATCTATGCCTTTTTCTATGCTGTCTACTATAATTATGGCTCCGCGATCTTTCAGAGATTTTAGTATTATATCCTTTCTTTCCAAAGATTGTACTTGTTTTTCAAGTTCCAGTTTTACTTCTCCTGCCAATTCTTTAGAAGTTGTAACAAGTACTGCAGATGCAAGTACATCATGTTCTGCTTGTGACATCAAATCTGCTGCCACATATTTTGCTTTTGCCCTTTCATCTGCAATTATAAGTATTTCACTTGGCCCTGCTATCATATCTATATCTACCTGGCCATATACGCTCTTTTTTGCCATAGCTACAAATATATTCCCAGGTCCCACTATTTTATCCACTTTAGAAATACTTTCTGTTCCAAAAGCAAGTGCTCCTACAGCTTGTGCTCCTCCTGCCTTATATATTTCATCTACTCCAGCTATATCAGCAGCTACTAAAATATTAGGGTTTATACTTCCATCTTCTGAAGGTGGAGTTACCATTTGCAAATTTTTAACCCCTGCTACTTTTGCAGGAATTGCATTCATTAAAACTGAGGATGGATATGCAGCTGTTCCCCCCGGTACATATATTCCTACATTCTCCAATGCTCTAATTTGCTGTCCAAGTATTACTCCTTCTTCTTTTGTAATTATCCAGGAAGTTTTCTTCTGCTTTTCATGGAAAAATTTTATGTTTTCCGCTGCAGTTTTTAATGCATCTATAAACTCATCTTCTACAAACTCATAGGCTTTTTTTATTTCCTCTTGCGTTACCTTTATATTACTTTTAGTAACTTTTTTACTATCAAATAAATTTGTATATTTTAGAAGAGCCTCGTCTCCATTTTTCTTTATATCTTCAAGTATTTTAGAAACTTTTAAAGTTACATCTTCCTGTATACTCTCTTCTATATTTCTAAAATTTTTTAAATACTTGCTGCCTTCTTCCGTATTTAAATATACTGTCTTTACAATTTTATCTTCCATGAATTTTCCTCCTAATTTGTCAATATGTCTCCTACCTTTATCTGCATTTGAACTCTATTTATTATGTCCTCTATTTCATTTTTCTTCATCTTCATACTAGCTACATTTACTACCATTCTGGCACTTATATCACATATATTTTCATAAACTACAAGCCCGTTTTCTTTTAAAGTAGTTCCAGTTTCTACTATATCAACTATGGCATCTGCTAATCCCAGTATAGGAGCCAATTCCACAGAACCTTCTATTTTTATAATTTCCACATCCTGTCCCAATTTTCTAAAATAATTTCTAGCTACGTTGGGATATTTTGTAGCAATCTTTTTTCTATTATACCCGGAATAAAAATTAGAATTTTTAGGTCCTGCTACAGAAAATTTACACTTTCCAAAACCCAAATCCAGTACCTCATAAAAATCTTTATTTTGTTCCAGTAAAGTATCTTTTCCAACTATGCCCACATCAACTACTCCATGTTCTACATAGGTAAGTACATCAGAAGCCTTCACAAGCACAAAATCTATATTGTCTTCTTCATTGTGAAATATAAGCTTCCTGCCTTTATTTATAACTTCACTACAATCTATACCTGCCCTTTGAAATATGTTTACAGCTTCTTTTTCAATTCTGCCCTTAGTTAAAGCTATTTTTACCCTCTTCATATTTGACATATCAATTCTCCGCTCCTATATTTTTGTGAATTTCATATTTTTTTTCTCTGCATATTTTCTTGCTTCACTTTCATCACTAAAAGGACTTAACTCTGTAACTATACCCTGATTTCTTAAGCTTTCAGCCTTTTCATAAGCCTTTCCAAAGTCTTCTCCCCCATAATATACAAGAACCTTAGTATTTTTTTCGCAGCATAATTGTCCATTTTCTTCAAGTGAAGTAATTATTCCATCTACATCCATAGCAAATCCTGTAGCAGGCTGACTATCTCCAAATTGGGCTATCAAATTATCATATCTTCCCCCACTTAATATATTTCCCCCAAATCCATGAGTATAACCTCTAAATATTATGCCAGTATAATAATCTATGTTGTGTACCATTCCTAAATCAAGAGCTAGATATTTTTCAAAACCAATGCTCCTTACAATCTCATACACCTTTTTTATACTTTCTAAAGCCCTCAACGCTCTCTTGTTATCTTTCATAAGATGAGAGGCTCTTTCAATTACCTCCATTCCCCCAAATAACTTAGGAAGTTCTTCCAAAGACTTTAAAGAGCTTTCTTCAAATTTATCTTTGTTTTCAAGAAGTATATTATTTAACGCAGTAAAATTTTTATTATTTATACTCTTTCTAAGTTTTTCTCTTTCTTCATAATCCAAATTTGCTCCATCTACTAGTGCTTTAAATAATTCTGCATGTCCAAGTTCTATTTTAAAATTCTCAAGTCCGCAGCTTAAAAGTGCCTTTATTCCTGTTACTATAACTTCAGCGTCTCCTCCGATACCTTCTATGCCTATTATTTCAATACCAGATTGAGTTATCTCACTATTTTTCCCATTTAAACTTTCGCTGACTCTATACACGTTGGAAGTATAACAAAGTCTTAGAGGATGAACTACTTCCTTCAATTTTGTACCTGCAATTCTAGCAATAGGGGTAGTCATATCTGCCCTCAAAGCCAAAATTCTGCCCTGGTTATCAATCAATTTATATATTTTTTCCTGCGGTAAAGTTGCATTTTCCCCATTAAACACATCATAGAATTCCAATGTTGGTGACTTTACTTCCATAAATCCACTTTGTATATAGATTTTTTTTAATATATTTTCTATCTTCACTTTTTCCATACATTCATTAAACAAAATATCCTTTGTTCCCTCAGGTATATACTTTTTCCAATTAGTCACAAGTATCACTTCCTTATTTTATTACAGTATCACTTTAATTCGATGTAGTGATAAATTAAACGTTACTGATATAATAACAGTTAATTTATAAAATTTCAATATGTTTTGCAAAAGAAATTACTACTGAATTTAAATTTAGTAGTAATTTCTTATATTTAAGATATTCATTTAATTAATGCAATCATCTTTTATCTCCCAAAAAACAAAGCGAAAGCATCCCACTGCCGCAGTGAGCAGCCATACCCATGCCCAATGTATTTATGATAAATTTATTATTGGGGAATTCTCTCTCTATCATTTTTTTTAAAAGCTTGGCATCTTCAATACAATTTCCATGAGATATGCCTATAATCTGATTTTCATTATCTAAGGCTCTTTCTCTAAATCTTTCTACCAGATATTTTATAGCTTTTTTTCTTCCCCTAACATTGGTTACATTTTTAAGTTTTCCTTGATTTTCAATGTATATAATAGACTTTACATCCAAAAGAGTACCTATAACGGCTTTAGATGAAGATATTCTGCCGCCTCTTTTTAAATGCTTTAAATCCTCTACCACAAACCAATGATTCATCTTTAGCCTATTATTGTTCACCCAATTTACAATCTCATCTTTACTTAAACCTTTCTGTGCCATTTTACAAGCGTAGTATACTAAAATTCCAAGTCCAATAGAAGAGCTTTTGCTATCTATCAAAGTTATATCTGCATCTTCAAATTCGCTTAAAATTACATCCTTTGCTAGTTTTGAGCTATTAAAAGTTCCACTTATTCCAGATGTCATTCCTATGTATATGATAGGCCTTTTCTGTTTCAGTAATTCTTTAAATTTTTCAGTAAACCTGTATTCATTTATCTGTGATGTATATGGCATTTCTCCATTTTCCAAACCTTTATAAAATTCCTCATAGCTTAATGATTTACCAAAATTATCCTCATAATCTTTGTTTTTAAAGTGACACATCAACCCCAAAAATGGTATATTGTTTTTTTCCATAAAGCTTCCTGGTAAATCACAGGATGCATCCGTCATGATTATAGGTACTGCCATCAATATCTCCCCCAATATAATATGTTATCTACATCATAGCTTATTTACATATGTTCCCATATGATATTATATCAAAAATATACTATATTAGCCATACTAACATATGTAAATTTAACAATTATAAGGTTTATAGTTTGAACGTTAAGGATATGTTTTAATATAGTGTTGAAGTATATCCTAAAAATTATCAAGTGATTCTTAGGTTCAGATGGAGTTTGCTTATAAGGATAACTTTCTCCAGCTGAACCTTAGAAGAACTTATCCAGGCGCGTAGCAGTGCTTATCCCCCACTTTGATAGAAGATGGGGGTGTTAGCAATGGTAGCGATCGGATAAATGGGATTGTCTAATACTCAATATAAAAAATTGCGAAGCAATTTAGTTGACAATTGAAAATTGACAGTGGACAGTGGTTGATTCATATAAATTTAAAGATTTTTTGCGATAGCTAAAAATCATCCTTCACTGTCAATTGTCCACTCTCAATTCTCAACTAAAAAAGTAAACTCATATATAAAAATATTTCTACGTATGAGTTTACTTTTCATTTATAAATATTTACTTTATAGTTTAAAGTAATTTACACCTGCTTCAAATAACTTTTGGTCTTTTACTCCCGGAACATTTTTTATAACACTTTCTCCAATTCTTTCTGAATGTCCCATTTTCCCAAGTATTCTTCCATCAGGACTTGTTATACCTTCTACAGCAAAACATGATCCATTTGGATTAAACTTTATGTCATAACTTGGATTTCCTTGAAAATCCACATACTGTGTAGCTATCTGACCTTTTCTCTTCAAATCCTTAATTACAGAATCACTTGCTATAAATCTTCCTTCTCCATGGGAAACAGGTATTGAATGTACATCCCCTACAGATAGATTGCTAAACCACGGAGACAAATTTGAAACAATTCTAGTATTTACCATACAGGATATATGTCTTCCTATTTTATTATACGTAAGGGTCGGACATGACTCATCTATATCCCTTATTTCTCCAAAAGGTAACAGTCCCAATTTTATAAGTGCCTGAAAGCCATTGCATATTCCAAGTATAAGTCCGTCTCTCTTATTTAAAAGCTCCATTACAGCTTCTGCTATTTTAGGATTTCTAAAAAAAGTAGCAATAAACTTTCCTGATCCATCTGGTTCATCTCCTGCACTAAATCCACCTGGAAGCATTATAATCTGAGACGAATTTATTCCGCTCACTATTCGATCTACTGATTCTTCTATCTGATTTCCAGTTAAGTTTTTAATTACAACAGTATCAACTTCTGCTCCTGCATTTTTAAAAGCTCTTCCCAAATCATACTCACAATTAGTTCCAGGAAATACAGGTATAATAACCTTAGGTACAGAAGCTTTCACAACTGGGAAGTTTTTATGATTGCTTTCAAAACGCTCAAACTTTATTTTTTTATCTTCAACTTCAGCATGTGTAGGGAATACACTTTCCAAAGTTTTTCCCCAATATCCTATCATATCTGAAATATTCATTTTAATTCCGTTTACACTAATATTTTGTTCCTTTTGGGTAACACCAAGAATCTTATAAGAAAGCCCCTTAAAGCTCTTTTCAAAGTCTACTGATGGATCCATTTCTACAACTATGGAACCATAATCTGGTGCAAAAATTTCTTCGCCCTTCATAGGTTCTGTAAATTTCATTCCTATCCTATTTCCAAAACTCATTTTACTTACAGCCTCACATATTCCTCCTGTTTTAACAGTAGAAGCTGCTAATATTTCGCCTTTTCTTATCATAGAACTTACAACACTATACATTTTTTTAAGCTCTTCAAAATATGGTAATTCAAATTCATCTTTAGAGGATTTCAAAAGTATTACATTATTTCTGTATCCTTTAAATTCAGGAGACTCAAGTTTATCTGCCTCCCCAAGTGCTGCAGCAAAAGATACTAAAGTAGGTGGTACATCCATATCTTTAAAGCTTCCAGACATACTATCTTTTCCACCTATTGCTGCTATTTCAAATCCTCTCTGAGCATGTAATGCTCCTAAAAGGGCAGAAAGTGGCTTTCCCCATCTAATAGGTTCTTTACCTAGTCTTTCAAAATATTCCTGAAAAGTTAGCTTTATACTATTAACATCTCCACCTGAAACTGCAATTTTAGCTACAGATTCAACTACCGCATACAAAGCTCCATGGAATGGACTCCACTTAGCTATATCCGGATTATATCCAAAACTCATTAAAGTAGCAGTATTTGTTTTACCATCTAATACTGGCAATTTTGCAGCCATAGCTTCTATTGGTGTATCTTGATACTTTCCTCCAAAAGGCATAAATACAGTAGAAGCACCTATAGTACTATCAAATCTCTCTACAAGTCCTTTTTGGCTGCATACATTTAAATCCTTTAGTGTTTCAATCCACTTATTTAAAATCTCGCCGTCATTCATATTCTTGTACTGCTTGCTGCTCTCAAAATAACCTTTTTCTTCCGGAGCCTTTACAACAACTTCTGTAGTTGCTCTAACTCCATTAGTATCTAAAAATTTCCTGCTTAAATCTAAAATAAGTTTTCCCTTCCAATACATTTTAAGTTTCTCATCATCTGTAACTTCTGCTACTGTAGTAGCTTCAAGATTTTCTTCTGATGCATATTCTATAAATTTCTTTTCATCTTCTTTTGATACAATTACAGCCATACGTTCTTGAGACTCCGATATTGCAAGTTCCGTTCCATCCAATCCTTCATATTTTTTAGGAACTAAATCCAGATTTATTTTAAGCCCGCTTGTAAGTTCTCCTATAGCTACAGAAACTCCACCTGCACCAAAATCATTACATCTTTTTATCATCTTGCTGACTTTTGATTTTCTAAAAAGTCTTTGAATTTTTCTTTCTGTAACAGGGTTACCTTTTTGCACTTCAGCTCCTGAAGTAGTAAGTGATGTTTCTGTATGTTTCTTAGAAGATCCAGTTGCTCCTCCACATCCGTCTCTTCCAGTTCTTCCTCCTAACAGTATTACCACATCAGAAGGTTTTGGTTCTTCCCTTTTTACATTTTCAAACGGAGCTGCACCTATTACAGCACCTATTTCCATTCTCTTTGCCCTATAGCCTTCATCATATATTTCAGAAACCATACCTGTTGCAAGACCTATTTGATTTCCATAAGAACTGTACCCCGAAGCTGCTCCTAAAGTTATTTTTTTCTGAGGGAGCCTTCCTTTTATAGTATCTTCTATTTTAGTTCTAGGATCACCACTTCCGGTAACTCTCATAGCTTGATACACATAGGATCTTCCGGAAAGAGGATCTCGAATCGCTCCTCCAAGACAAGTTGCTGCTCCTCCGAAGGGTTCTATCTCTGTAGGATGATTATGAGTTTCATTTTTAAACATTACGAGCCATTTTTCAGTTTTCCCATTTACATCAGCATCTACAATTACACTGCAGGCATTTATTTCATCTGATTCGTCTAGATCCTTTAATTTACCGTCTTTTCTGAGCTTTTTCATTCCAATAATAGCTAGATCCATAAGACATTCAGTTTTTTTGTTTTCCCCATATATCTCATCTCTTAAATCCAAATAATTTTCATAGGATTTCTTTATAGGTTTGGAAAACTTTCCGTCTTCTATGGATACTTTACTTAATTCAGTAGTAAAAGTAGTATGTCTGCAGTGATCTGACCAATATGTGTCTATAACTTTAATTTCAGTTATAGTAGGATTTCTCTTTTCTTCTTTGAAATAATTTCTGCAAAAAATTAAATCTTCTAAACTCATAGCAAGACCAAGTGAATTTAAAATGTCCTTTAAATCATCATCACTTTTTTCTATAAACCCATCCAAAACTTTTACAGAAGAAGGTGCATCTAATTTTTCACTTAAATGATCTATTTTTTCCAAAGAAGCTTCTCTGGAATCTACTGGATTTATACAATAATTTTTTATTTTCATAAATTGTTCTTTAGATATGTTTCCATAAAGTAAGTATACTTTTGAAGATTTAACCTGAGTTTTCTCACTCTGGGTTAATATTTGAATACATTGAGATGCAGAGTCAGCTCTTTGGTCATACTGACCTGGAAGATATTCTACGGCAAAAATCTTAGCATTCGTTTCAGCTTGTAATTCTTCTTCATATATTTCATCTACAGTTTTCTCTGAAAATATTATATATTTTGATCTTTCATATTCACTATCATCAATATTTTCTATATCATAACGATTTACTACTCTTATATTTTCTAAATCATGAATATTAAGGCTTTCTTTAATATCTTTCATAAGGCCTTGAGCTTCTATGTCAAATCCTTTTTTCTTCTCTACAAATAGTCTTTTAACACTCATTGTACTCTCTCCCCATTACTTATTTTTCGAACGTTTTTTGTATTTTTGTCATAATAGTTCGTACATATTATATCATATATATATATCATTGTGAATAATATAGTTATAAGTTATTATATTTTACATTAATCATATTAAAAAATAACTAGCTTCTATGCTAGTTTATTTATCTTTAATGAACCTTAATTGATAATACTTCCTTTACATTTTTGCCCAAGTTATAATATCTATTATAAAAGCATTTGCTTTGGGAAACTATACCCTTAATTACATGTCCTGTAAAAGTAATTATTTCTGCCTGTTCTCCCATCTCACAATCTCTTAAACATGCCCCTCTTGAAAACACCTTAATTATTTGTCCGCCATCATAATATTTTGTATTTTCCACTTCAATTAAACTTCCCCTTTTTATCATAATAATATCCTCCCCACTATACTTTCTTTAATATAAATTGTATGTACAAACATAATAAAATATTATTTTAATTTTAAACAATATACTAAAAGAATATTAATACCAACCTTAATTTGAATTATTATTATTTAATAAACTATTATATAATTGAAATATCAGAAAGGTTGGTAATTATAGTGAAATATTATTCCATAAAAGATGTTTCAAATGCAACAGGTCTCACCTCTTATACCATAAGATATTATGAAAAGATAGGATTTTTACCATGGTTAAAAAGAGACAAAAATGGAGTTAGAATCTTTACAGAATCAGATATAAAGTATCTAGAATGTTTGATATTTTTCAAAAAAATAGGGATGTCACTTGATGATATCAAGGAAATCATTAAAGAAGGCTGTATGATAAAAGATTTTAAAAATGGTTTGAATGTACATGATATAATTCAGAAAAGATTAAATATATTGGACACCCACATACAAAAGTTAAAAAGAGAAAGAGAAGAATTAGATAAACTAATTGCAGCTTCTGTAGACAGAAGAAATATTTATAAAAAAATTTTAAAATCACCATTGACTTAGAGTCGACTCTAAGATTTATCCTCTTTATATACAATATATAGAAGGGATAGATGAAAATGATTATAGACAGCCATGAACATGTAATGCTACCTACGAAAAAGCAAATTGAGATGATGGATAAAGCAAAAGTTAATTTAACTATTTTGTTTGCCACATCAATACACCCTGAAGCTTCTAAAACAGTAGATGAAGTTAAAAATGGCATATTAGCTTTAAACAATATCCTAGTTGGTAATACAAATCCTTTAGAATCAAGAAAAACTATAAATAAAGAATTAGCTTCAGTTGTAAAAAACAATCCTAATAGGTTCAAGGGATTTGGAAGTGCTCCAGTTGGTATTTCAGAAGATGAAACTAGCTATTTTATTGAAGATCAAATTATAAGAAACAACTTTATAGGTATTGGAGAATTTACTCTTGCTTCTGGATGTACAAACTTACTTAAAAATGTATTCAACTCAATGAACAATTTTAAGCCAATGCCTATATGGATTCACACATTTAGTCCTTTAACTTTAAGTGACATAATAAGTGACATAAAAGGTATAGCAAATTTAGCTAAATCAAATCCAAATATACCTGTAATACTTGGCCATATGGGAGGACTCAACTGGCTTGATACTATTGAAATTGCCAAGGAAATAAATAATATATATTTAGATACATCTGCAGTTTATGCAACTATTGCATTAAAGTTAGCTGTGGAAGAACTTCCAGGAAAAGTTCTATTTAGTTCGGATGCTCCCTGGGGAAATCCCCTAGCATCAAGAACTATGATAGAAGCAGTAATTAAAGATAATGGCAAAAAACAATTAGTGCTAGGTGAAAATATATTAAGCCTTATGTAATATTTACTATATATGAAATTAGCGGCACAAATCAATTATTATACACTTTCCGACTTATCCGATGATTACCTGCTCTAATACTCCTACGCACTCTGTAAAAGCGACTATCACCAAATCAAAGATTTGGGATATCTGCTTGCACACAGCGAAAGCGACTATCGCCAAATCAAAGATTTGGGATATCTGCTTTTCTCCAAGTGTACGTTGCGAGCAACTGCGTCCCTGGATAACGATTTTCCCTAAAGGATAACGTCTTCTAAGTGCTGAAGCACTAAGAAGCCTGTTAATAAGCATCAGGTGGAGTCAAAACTTCATCTGATGCCAAGAACTCTGTTTATTTACAAATTTACATTATATAGTGGAAACTTATGACATAGTTCAACTACTTCTTCCTTAATTTTAGAAAGATCCCCATCTCTGTTCTCTACAGCACTGTTTATAAAATAAGCTATTTTCTTCATTTCCTCTTCTTTGAATCCTCTTGTAGTTACCGCTGGAGTACCTATTCTAATTCCACT
Organism: Clostridium sp.; assembly: GCA_036720575.1. Taxonomy (GTDB): domain Bacteria; phylum Bacillota; class Clostridia; order Clostridiales; family Clostridiaceae; genus Clostridium_B. The sequence continues at coordinate 5,993 of DAIMMR010000022.1, read as the reverse complement.
TGTAATATTTGCCCCCAATTTATCAAAAGGAACTGCATTTTTATTTACTGTTATGCCTACTTTTTCTAGGATTTCCTCAGTGTCCTTTCCTGTTATGTTTTTATTGGTGAGATCTACTAAAAGAAGATGATTGTCGGTTCCACCACTTACAAGTCTAAATCCATACTTTGTAAGCTCTTCTCCCAAAATTTTTGCATTTTTAACAACCTGGTCTATGTATTCTTTATATTCAGTTTTTAATGCTTCACCAAAACAAACTGCTTTAGCTGCTATAATATGCATTAAAGGTCCCCCTTGTATGCCAGGAAATATAGTTTTATCAAGGTCTTTACCATATTTTTCTTTACAAATTATAGCTCCTCCCCTAGGTCCTCTAAGTGTCTTATGTGTAGTAGTGGTGACAAAGTCTGCATAAGGTACTGGTGACATGTGCTTTCCTGCTGCAACTAATCCTGCAATATGAGCCATATCTACCATCATATAAGCTCCAACTTCATCACATATATCTTTTATTGTCTTAAAATCTATCTCCCTTGAATAAGCACTTGCTCCAGAAACTATCATCTTAGGTCTATGTTTAAGTGCTAGTTCCCTTATCATATCATAGTCAATTCTCTCTGTTTCCTTGCTTAACCCATAAGAAACAAAATTATATAATTTCCCTGAAAAACTAACTTTACTTCCATGAGTTAAATGACCCCCATGACTTAAATTCATTCCCATAACTGTATCCCCTGGCTTCAAAACTGACATATAAACTGCCATGTTAGCCTGTGACCCTGAGTGAGGCTGAACATTAAAGTGTTCTCCTCCAAATAGTTCTTTCATTCTCTCCTTAGCTAAATTTTCAACTTTATCAACTACAAAGCATCCTCCATAATATCTTTTTCCAGGATATCCTTCAGCATATTTATTTGTAAGAAAAGAACCCATTGCTTCCATTACAGCTTTACTAGTAAAATTTTCTGATGCAATAAGTTCTATACCATTTTCCTGTCTTCCATACTCTTCTTTGATTATTTCATAAACAGCATTGTCTCCATTTTTAAGGCTACTAAAATCCATTTTTTTCTCTCCTTTTTTAAAAAATTTTCAGTATAATTACCTATAATAAAGAATTATACTGTCTAGTGCTTAACTTTATTAATATATTACTTTATAAGTTGCTTTTACACAAGTATAGTTTTTTAATATTCCAATGTTGCCATTATTGCTATAAGGTGATAGAATTTTTATACTACATGAATGCATAGTTTATTTTTTGTATAGGGAGATTAAATATGGATATAAATAGAATAATAAATTTAGCTGCTTATGCAGGAAAAATAATGCTAAAAAGTGGAGCTGAAATATATCGGGTAGAAGAAACCATAACCAGGATATGTAAAAGTTATGACATATGTGATGTAGATGCTTTTGTAACTTTGAATGTAATTATAGTTTCAGCATCAGATGAATATGATCAGACTATATCGATTGTAAAAAGAGTAAAACAAAGAACCTTAAACTTAGAAAAAATATCTCAAGTAAACAACGTTTCCAGACATATTAAAGACCAATGCTATACTCTAGATGCAATTGAGAACAAGTTGTCTAAAATAGATTCAGTGAAACCTTATCCTTTTAGAGCAAATATTCTATTTTCTGGAGTTGCCGTAAGTTTTCTTTGTCTAGCCTATGGAGGTAATATAGTAGATTTTATAATATCTTTTATTATAGGTTGCCTTATAAACCTGATTTCCACAGGTCTTAACTCTCTCCAGACAAATGAATTTTTTATAAACATAATATGTGGAGCTACTGCTACATTAGTAGCACTTATGTGTACTAAACTTCATATAGCATCCCATACCAATACCATAATAATAAGTTCTATTATGCTATTAGTCCCTGGTCTTGCAATAACCAATGCTATAAGAGATACAATATCAGGAGATTTAATCTCGGGAATTTCAAGGGGACTAGAAGCTTTTTTAGTTGCAGTAGCAATTGCAGCAGGTACTGGTGTTATATTGCGATTGTGGATTATTTTGGGAGGATTTAAATTATGACAACAAGTATAATAATAAATTCTGTATATACTTTAATTGCCACCCTTGGTTTTAATATACTAGAGAATGTACGAGGTAAAAACTTAATATTTACCTCCCTGGGAGGTGGATTAACCTGGTTTGTATATTTAATTAGCTCCTCCCACATAAGTTCTTCAAATGCAGCTTGCTTTTTCATAGCTTCAGTATTTGCATCTACTTATTCTGAAATAATGGCTCGTATGCTAAAAACACCTGTAACAACTTTCGTCATAGGGGCAATTATTCCTCTAGTACCTGGAGGAGGTATGTATAACACAATGCTTCAATCTATACAAGGCAACATAAATGCTTCCCTTTCAACCGGTCTTAAAACACTAGCTACTGCAGGAACTATAGCTGTAGGTGTATTTTTTGTATCCTCTGTATTTAAAGCTTCTTCACTTTTTAAAAAGAAATTGTTTAAGAACAAAAAATTTAAATCCCATTGTTAAATATAGCTCTCACTATTTTAAAAACATAGTGAGAGTTGATACTAAAGATTCTATTTTATCATTTTTGCATCTTGTGTCCCCTTCTTCAAAAAGACAGGTTTTTGCATAGTTTTGTATCATCAACCCTCCCACTTTGTTTACTGCTGCTCTCACTGCTGCAATTTGTATTAAAACATCCTTACAACACATATCATTTTCAATCATTTTTTCAATACCCTTTATCTGTCCCTCTATCTTTTTCAATCTAGTTTGAATTTGTTTTTTTCCCTCCAAAAATATCACTCCTAATACAATTCAGAATAATAAACCTCTCAGCTTTCGCACATATAAAATTTTGACTTAATATAAAAAAATTGCGAAACAAAGCTTTTGAAAATAGCAAAGTTCAAATAACAAAGAACAGATAAAGATGATTTCCCCTCGTACCTCAGGAAATCTATAATTTTAATATTTTCTGACGTTAGGAAGAAATTTATCCTTATTTGATATTCAAACTTTGAACTTTGTTCTTTAAAAATATTGCTTCGCACTATTTTTAAATTGCGAAAGTTGAGTAAAACTATATTAAATACAATTATATTTTTAGTTTAATGTCAATTATATTATAACTTTCAGATAAACTTTTTTATAATTTCCCCTATTGCTCCATTATTGTTATCCTTTTCTGTCACATAGTCTGCAGACTTTTTTAAAAATTCTCTGGCATTGGCCACAGCAATTCCAAGACCTGCTTCTTTTATCATACTTTCATCATTTTCATCATTTCCCACAGCTATACATTCATTTAGAGGTATGTGGTAATAATCTGCCAGGGACTTCAATCCACTTCCCTTAGAAACACCTTTACTGATTATTTCAATGTTATGTATATCTGATTTTGTAGTATCAATTTTAGATACTTTATTTATCTTTTCTCTCAACTCATTTAAATAATCTATATCCTTATTCATTACTACTATTTTATTTATACATGAACCATTATTTTGTATGAACTCTTTAGGATCTTTTATAATCTTTATTTCCAGTTTAAAATCTTTATCCATATTCTCATTAAATTTATAAAACTTTCTTGTGGTATGACTAACTCTTTCACTATATAGTATACTATCACTGTAAAAATAATAATATGTATCCTTTTTTTCTTTTAAAATGTCTATAACTTTTAAAATAGCCTCTTTGTCTAATAAATTTGATTTTATAATATTTTTATTTTCATCAAGTATTATAGCCCCATTACAGCATATTACCGGCTGATTTTTAAATACTGTATCTATATAAAATCCTAATGTTACAGGAAGTCTGCCAGACGATATAACCACCTTAACACCTGATTTCATCGCTTTATGTATCATTTCTTCATTATATTTCGATATAGATTTATCATCATTTAAAAGCGTACCATCCATATCAATTGCAATGATTTTATAATTCATTAGTATCCCATCTCTCCTCTTAGCTATCAAAATTTTTTATCCGATCGCTACCATTGCTAACACCCCCAATCTTCTACGAAAGTGGGGGATAAGCACTGCTACGCGCCTGGATAAGCTCTTCTAAGGTTCAGCTGGAGAAAGTCATCCTTATAAGCAAACTCCATCTGAACCTAAGAATCACTTGATATAATTCTTTAATTTTTATCTTATATGGTATAAACTGCAAAATACAAACATAACTTTATCTAGAATACTTTTGTCAGGTGATATAAATGAAAAAAATTTTTATGTTTTTAAGTACACTTTTAATTATAATTATTGCATTTTCAGGATGCAGTTATAAATTAGATAATTACATGTTTACTACAAAAAAACCTAACAACTTTTATTATACCAATTTACTTGCTAAAAATCTTACTATGTCTTCCTCTTTAAAATGCATTATAGAAGAAAATAATTTTCACAATGAAACAGAATTAAATGATGAAAATATTACAGATATAAAAAACATGTTAAAGTATCTAAATAAGACCAGTTTTATAAATAAGCCAAAAGACCTTCCACAAAAAACTGCCTACATAATTTATTTTACTTTTAATAAAGAAAAACTAGTAATAAACATATATAACGAAAAATATCTATCAATATATCCCTGGGACGGAAATTATCCTGTAGATTATATAGATATGAGCAAAGTACCTGCTTCATTAAATTTATATTATTTGGGAAAATATATTTTCAATGAGTATTAAAGTACTTTATTATTGTATCACAGATACTAAAATACACATATATTATTAGTGTATCAATTTAATGAAAGGTGACTGTAATGTTTATTTGCCCTTATTACAGCTATGAAAGTTTTTACAGAATGCCTGAAACAGATCCTATTTCTTATATAAGGTTTTTAAATGCCAGTCCTAATTCTCCTGCAATAGATGTGTATTTAAACGATAGACGTATCTTCAAAAATTTAACCTATAAATCTTTCTCTGATTATGTAAGTGTACCTTCAGGGGTATACAACATAAAAATATTTCCATCAGGAAATAATTTAAATCCTATTTTGGATAAAAGGTTGCCTATACCTGCTGGAAAAATATTTACTATGTCTTCTATAGGCAATTATCCAAATATAGACTTACTATCTATAGAAGATGTAAGGCGTCCTAAGATACCAGGTAAAGCTTTTATAAGATTTATCCATCTTTCCCCAGACGCACCTAGTGTAGATGTAAAATTGCCTAATGGAAATGTATTGTTTTCAAACGTATCCTATAAAGGAATTACCAGATATCTTCCTGTAAGTCCTGGCAAATACACATTGGAAGTATTTACCTCTGATTCTGGTAAAAAAGTTCTTTATATTCCAAACATCAGAATTATTCCAAACAGATTTTACAGCGTATATGCCGTAGGTAATGTATCAAGTGATCCTAAACTTCAAGTTCTAATTCCTCTAGATGGCAGCAGTTATTTACATTAAAAACAATATATAAATAGAGTTCTTAGCATCAGATGGAGTTTTAACTCCACCTGATGCTTATTAACAGGCTTCTAAGTGCTTCAGCACTTAGAAGCCTGTTATCCTTTAGGGAAAATCATTATCTAGGGACGTAGCTACTCTAATAGTTTATCACACTAAAATTTAAGTTTTTACTACAGTAACATTGTAAATGCCCTTTTGTTATAGTAAAATCATAGAGAGGTTACCACTTAATTTTCTGTAATATACAAAGTATGGGAGTGTTTGTATGAAAAAAGGGGATAAAATTGCTGCAGTATTAATTTTAATACTAATAATTGCAAGTTGTGCTGGGGTATTTATATACCATTCATATGTAAAGGGTTCACATAAAATAGCCGTAATAAAGCAAGATGGTAAAATTATAGATACAATAGACTTAACTAAAATAAAAACCACAAAAGAACTTACAGTAAAGTACAATAAATCTCACTATAATTTGATAGAAATAGAAAATGGCAAAATACGCATAAAAGATGCAGACTGCCCTGATAAAATTTGTGTAAAAACC
>DAIMMR010000420.1:0-3375 GCA_036720575.1 Clostridium sp. | reverse complement strand
AAAATACTACTTGAATTTTGGGTAAAATACTTTTTATAATATATAATATAATGACAATAAATTTAAGGAGAGATTAGATGTCTTTTATCAAAGAATTTTTTTCAAAAGAATCCACAAAACGAGTACTTTTTTTCGCTTGTATAATACTAGTGATTTATTGGTCTAAATCTATAATGGATTTGTTCCTGTTAACCTTTTTATTTTCCTATATAATGAATAGTCTTCAGAATTTTCTGTTGAAATACATTAAAAACGTTACTGTGACAAAAGAAAAAATTACAACAATTATTTTATATTCGCTGCTGTTTTTATTTATTGTATTGTTATTTGTAAATTATATCCCCCAACTAATAAATCAAACAAAATATATGATAAACCATGCTTCCCAATTTCAAATACATCCTACTAGTACTAATTCGCATTTAGATATATTTCAAAAATATTTAGTAAGTATGCTAGGGCAAATAGATATAAAAAGTTACTTGAGATCTGGTTTCAATAAATCACTTCAACTGGCAACAAACGTAGGAAAATGGAGTGTAAACATATTTATTTCTATAATGTTAAGTTTATTTTTCATGCTTGGGAAACATAATATTATTGAATTCTTGAAAAAATTTAAAGACAGCAAAGTATCAGGATTATATAATTACTTGTGCTTTTTTGGTAAAAACTTTTTAAATTCTTTTGGAAAAGTAATGCAAGCTCAGATTATTATAGCATTCTTTAACACTATTATATCTGTTATAATGCTTTCCATTATGAACTTTCCACAACTAGTTACTCTTGGATTTATGATATTTGTACTCAGCTTAATTCCTGTAGCAGGAGTTATAATATCACTTATACCACTTTCCATAGTTGCCTTCAGTATAGGTGGATTTACAAAAGTTATATACGTACTAATTATGGTTGCTATAATTCATATGATAGAGAGTTATGTTTTAAATCCAAAATTAATGTCTTCAAAAGTAAAACTTCCTATATTCTTTACGTTTATAGTACTTATAGTTTCGGAACGTATAATGGGTGCCTGGGGATTTCTTATAGGTATTCCGCTTTTTATGTTCATACTTGATCTTTTAGATGTAAAAATTCATGATTAATAAAATAGTTTCAAAGTAAAAAATAAACTTATACTTCAGATATTTTTACAAACACAAGCTCGTTAAATATTCTTGTTTATTGTAAAAATATTCTTGCGTATAAGTTTATTTTTAGTTAAAAACTATATCTAAAATTTGTAATTTGAAACTTATTGAATCAAAGTTTAAATAACATCATATCTTAGATTTTCTGCAGTTTTAACGGAAGAAAATCATCCACAACTATTAATTCTTAACTCTTAATTATTAATTAACTAAAGTTATGCTGTCTCCATCAGATATCCATCCTTCTTCAATAACTCTTGTAAATATACCTTCCCTTGGCATAATACAATCTCCTACCTGCTGTCGTATAGCACATCCTTTATGACATTCCTTACCTATCTGTGTTACTTCCATAAGTACTTCACCTATTTTAAGTCTGGTACCTACAGGAAGTTCATAAAGCACAATGCCTTCTGTAGTAAGGTTTTCTGCAAATTTACCGCTAGATAAATTTTCTACTCCCTGTGCTGTCATTTTATCTATGCTTTCTTGTGCAAGTAAACTAACTTGCCTATGCCATTTTCCTGCATGAGCATCATTTTCAAGACCATTATCTTTCTTAAAGAACCCTCTACCTATCGGTTTTTTTATTTCACCTTTTTTTTCACTTATGTTTACTGAAATAACCTTAGCCATAGTTTTCCTCCTAACTATCAATGAACCTTACTTAGTGATAAAAGCAAAGCAACTAAATTTCTCTCTTAAATATACCCGATTTTCCTCCACTTTTTTCAAGAAGCATAATATCAGATATTACCATTCCCCTGTCAACAGCCTTGCACATATCGTATATAGTAAGAGCTGCCGTACTAACTGCCGTTAATGCCTCCATTTCAACTCCTGTCTTTCCCACAATTTTCGTGGAAGCTTCAATGTCAACTTTATTTTTTTCAAAGTCCAATACAAACTTTATATCACATCCAGATATACTTAATGGATGACACATGGGAATTAAACTTGAAGTATTTTTTGCAGCCATTATTCCTGCTACCTGAGCTACAGAAAGTACATCTCCCTTTTTTGCCTTTCCCTGTGCAATAATATCTAGAGTTTCCCTTTTCATGTATATGGAAGCTGCAGCCACTGCTTTTCTTTCAGTATTACCTTTTTCACTTACATCTACCATTTTAGCTCTGCCCTGATCATTTATATGAGTAAGTTCCATAAATATGTCCTCCTTTGTTTAAAATTATCTAGCACATTCAGAATCCCAACCCATGAGTATGTCAATTCCATGTGGAAGTGCCGGCAGTATAAACTGAAGATTTTCTACAGCACCCTTTGGGCTCCCTGGAAGATTTACAATTAAAGTTTTCTTTCTTATTCCGCTAACTGCCCTAGACAACATTGCCTTTGGAGTTACACTTAATGATTTCATTCTCATTGTCTCAGCAATTCCTGGAACATTTTTATCTATAACTTCTAAAGTTGCCTCTGGTGTTACATCTCTCACAGAAAAACCAGTTCCTCCATTAGTAAGAATTAAATTTAATTTCAAGTCATCACAGATATAACACAATTGTTTTTTTATCTCTTCTATTTCATCTGGTATAACTTTATAATACTCAATCTTATATTGAGATTTATCTAACATATTTTCTATAGCAGACCCCGTTTTATCTTCTCGCTTACCCTGGGATCCCTTGTCACTCATTGTAATTATCGCCGTATTTATCATATGCTAACCTTTATTAAAAGGTTTTCAACTCCTTTCATTTAAAAACTGCACCAGGCAGTTTTTAATATATTTTACTTTTTAACTTCATCATATTCTACATCTATAACCTTTTTATTAGAGAAATTAAATGAGTCCTCTTTATCGTCAACCATATTATTCATATTTTCCATTTTAGATGAAGTATTTTTCTTACTTTTAAAATATTTTTTTATTTTTACAAATGCAAATAATACAGTTCCAGCTACCACAACAAAAGGCACTATTCTTACTAAAATAAAAGCTACCACTAATACCAACAGTACTTTACAAATCACCGGAAAACTTTTATTTACAAAATCCATATTATTTCCTCTCTTCCTTCATTTATTAGTATAACTCAATTATATCATATAATTTAAAATAGTAAAAAATAATTTAAATAAATTATTTTTTACTATTCAACTATGCTTTTCTTTAAGCCTCTTACTTTTTTTGTTAACTTTATTTTTTCTGTAACTATTCAGGCATTAACAATATTTAATTTTATTGCTATTATAAATCTACAAT
>DAIMMR010000419.1:0-3384 GCA_036720575.1 Clostridium sp. | reverse complement strand
TGTGCCCTTATAGGGCTTAAGAAAAACCACCAGCTAAGCTGGTGGATATTTATTTGTATAACTAAATGGTATATTTGGAATAATATTCTTAATATAAACGTCAAATAAGAAAGTGGATAGAAAGTATTTAAAAAGTGTGAGATAATTTTTTAAAACTTATTTTAGATGGATATACAAAAAACAACTCAAGATTACTTGAATTTTTATTCAAAAATCTACATGGTGTTCAGTTTGAAGTACACCCCCGAATTCTTGGAAGAATATTTACTATGGGATCCATGGGTACAATTTTCATGCAAAACAGACAAATAACAAGCTATGATCATTTTAACGAATGTCCATAGCTTGTTTATTTTTTAGAATCTACACTGGATGATTTACTGTTTTAGTAAAATTAAGAATTATCTCTTATTGAGCTTTATTCTTCAATCTCATATATGCTACCTGTACAACAGAAGGAATTGTTACTCTATAGGCTGGTCCGCCGATATCAATTAGGGTCCATGCACCTGTAATTATCCATCCAATGGGTCCCGCAAAAATCGATATTGCACGTGTTAAAGTAGCATTTGCTGTAAAAGATAGTCCTCTTTTTAGAAGTTGTTTTGCAACTGCATTAGCCACAATTACAGCAATCTCATATGATTGAAATCCTCCTATTTTTATAGCAAATTGCAGTGCAGCAAGTAATGCTTCTTTTGAATAGTTCGTTGTTTTTAATTTTAATTCTTTTATTATATCTTTTATCTGTTGTGAATCCATATTTTCAATGGAGTCCGTTAGTATTTTCATAATTAAGTTCATTTCTATTATTTCCGTAGAACTGTTTTTATTATAATTTACTTTTAATTTATTACATACATCCATTAATAGTTCTTTATATAATACACCCTTACCTCCACGGAATAATGTTGCAAAAGTATTGGCACCAAAACATTGCAATTCAGCAGCTATTAATTGCCAATACATTTTATGATTAGGACTGTATAACTTATACTCGTCAGTATAAGTTAATTCTTCTGTTAATCTAGGATTACCATCTTTATCTTTAATTAAATAAGTAACAAGTAAATCTAAGTCTTCATTTGAACAATATTTTAAAAATTCTAAATCTGTATCATATCTATACATGATATTTTTTCTCCTCCGTTGTTTTACAAATTATTCAATTTAAAAAGTCAAAATTTAATCTATAATTTATCAAAAGTACTTATTGAAGTCCTATTATCTAATTCATGCATCTTACCATAAGAAAAATTATTAATATTTGAAAGATATCCTGAAACTCTCCTTAGTCTTAGAATATTAGTACTGTTACATTTTTTACATTTATCATTAATTAATCCTCTATATCCACAATCATTGCATATATCTAGCGGAAAATTTATACCTATGTAATTACAATCATTTTTAATTGCATAGTCTAATAATTCTTTAACACCCAAACTATTATTAATTGGAGCCTCTTTAAATTCAACATAAGAAATTGAACCTCCATTACAGTATTTGTGAAATAAACCTTCATAACTTATTTTTTCAAAACAATTAACTTTAACTTCAACAGGAATGTGAAAAGAATTAGTATAATATCCCTTTGTGTTAATATTTTCCATTTTACCAAATTTTTTTAAATCATTTTTTGGAAACATGCCGGAAACATTTTCTGAAGAAGTACCTATTAAAGAAAAATTCAATTTTTCTTTTCCTTTTAAATAATTTGTATAAGTGCTCATAAATTTTATTATTTTTTCAGCTATTTGTATATTATCTTTAATAAACTCCTTTGATTTTGCTTTTTTATTAAGTATAATTTCTAAAGATTCCCATAATCCAATAAAGCCTATGGATAATGTGCCATTTTTAAATATGTCATAGAGATTTCTTTTTTCTGTATTTAGATATAACTTGTTTTCAATTAGAAATTTAAATGTATTTGTTGGTAGGTTACATAAGCCATAAAATCTATGTTCAAGAAGTTTAGCCGAATTATACATCACTTTCTTAAGTCTATATAAAAAGTTTTCAATATTAGTACTTAGCATAGCTATCTGTGGTAAATTTATTGTTATGCATGAGATATTTCCTCTTCTTATAGAATCCTTTTCGCCAAATATATTATCTATTACCAGTGTTCTACATCCCATTATTCCTAGTTTTAAAGGATCTATATTTTTATTAATTATCGAATCACAATTTAAATATGTGGGATTCATACATTTTGAAGTGACTTTAGTAGCTTTTAGATATAAATCATAATTATAATCATTACTTTTTAAATTAAATCCATTTTTAATTTTGAAAGCAATATTAGGAAATATAAATGGTTTTCCATAAAAATCACCTTTTAAATATTCATTTAAAAGATTTTCAATCAATCTCCTTCCATTTTTAGAAGTATCTAACCCTATATTTAATGTAACATAAGCCATTTCGCATCCTTTGCGTACTTCTAAATTTATATCATTTAAAAAATTTTTTAAAGAATATGAAATTTGTTCATCAGTTTCAGTAGTTATATAAGTACTTAAATCAATATCAAAATTAATTATACCAATACCTCCAGATTGTTGATTTGTTAATTTTACAATAAATCTAAACAATATTCTAAGTGACTCATCAAAGCTTTGATGACTGTTATTTAAATTTTGATGAGGTATGTCATTAAATTTTATACCAATACAATTATAAGTCAAATTGTAATATTCAAGATCGTGTATCCATAAAATCCTATTTTCATGCATTTTTGAAAATTTTTCTGGAATAACATTATGTAATAAATATTGTTTGTATTTTTGTGATCCATATTTTTCAATAATACCTATTGGATTATCTATAAAATTTGCTAAATCTCTCTCATGCATATTTTTCCTCCTCCTTTAATGACTTTATAAAAATTTTGATTTTTAGATCCTATAAATGGCAAAGTACTATCTTTTAATTTTTCTATAAAAGGTCCTGTTTTTAAATATGTAAGATATTTTAATATATCTTGAGGAACTTTATCTAATTCATATCCTGTATATAAACATATATCATAATTATGTTTATATATTAATTTTATAAATTCTATTAAATTAGAATACTGATCTAAAGGTTCACCGCCACTTAAAGTAAGTTTTTTATTGATACATTTTTTATTGATAAATAAAAAAAGGTTTTTAATGGTATAATTTTTAGATTGTTCAGTATTCCATATGGATTCATTATGACAATACTTGCAATTTATACTGCATCCCTGAAAAAATAACACTGTTCTTATTCCAGGTCCATCATTAACACTTGTTTCAATTATCCCTGCAACTTTTAGTAAATTATTATTCATTAAAACACCTTGTATATGTTGTAATACCAGATGAGTATAAAGAGATATTTGGAAAAACAGAA
>DAIMMR010000418.1:0-3422 GCA_036720575.1 Clostridium sp. | reverse complement strand
TTATTTACATGTAAATAATGAGAAATATATAGATAAAGTAGACTTTTATTATAATGCGTTTTTAAGTACAAGTCCTTCATACATAGCACTTTGCTCTATGGATTATGCTAGATTTTACCTTGAGAAGTATGGCAGTAGTGATTATGAAAAACTTATAGAGATAGCCGAATACTATAGGAATAAGATAAACTCTATAAGAGGATTACAGGTAATTGGCAGAAAGGATATAATACAGTTTAATTCTAAAGAAAAAAAGGCAGTACCAAGTGCAGCAGATATAGATTTAACCAGGTATACTATAAATTTAGAACCAGGATACAGCGGCAATTTACTTTTAAATTATTTAAGAAAACTAAATATACAGTGTGAAATGAGTGACAATTCCAATCTAGTATTGATTTTTTCTCCCTTTAATGAAAAAGAGGAGTTTGAAAGATTGTATACTGTATTAAAGAATTGTGATTTAGAAAGAATTAAATGTAAAAAAGTAAATAGGATGAAATATGGAATACCTCAATCCAAAATGATTCCATTTCAAGTTATAGATGTAGAAAAAGAAATGGTGGATTTAAACAATTCATGTGGAAGGATAAGCGGGGCAAGTGTAATACCATACCCTCCAGGAGTTCCCATATTGTCTATGGGAGAAATGATAGACAAAAGTGTCATTCAAGTTATTAAATATTATATAAAAAACAGTATGGATTTAATTGGGGTAAAAGACAATAAAATAAAAGTTGTAAAATAAATTTTGGAGGAAAGCAAATGGGTTTACAAAAAGGAAAACTTATAGTCATAGAAGGATGTGACGGCAGCGGAAAAGCTACGCAGACAGAAAAACTTTATAAAAGGCTTTTAAATGAAGGTTACAATTTAAAAAAAATAGAATATCCTAATTATAATAGTGAGTCTTCAGCTTTGGTAAGAATGTATTTAAACGGAGATTTTGGGAAGAAACCTGAAGATGTAAGTGCATATGCAGCATCAACATTTTATGCAGTGGATAGATTTGCATCTTATAAGATGGAGTGGAAAAAGTTTTATGAAAATGGTGGAATAATACTTGCAGATAGATATACAACAGCTAATATGATACATCAAGCTTCTAAAATTGATGATTTAGAAGAAAAAAATAAGTTTTTAAAATGGCTCTGGAATTTTGAATTTGATATATTGGGACTTCCTGTACCAGATTGTGTTATATTTTTGGATATGCCTCCTGAATATAGTAAAAAACTTATGACTAAAAGAAATAATAAATTTACGGGTAATGCAGAAAAGGACATACATGAAAGAGACTATGAGTATTTAGTTAATTCTTATAAAAACGCTATACATATTGTAGATAAATATAGTTGGAACAAAATTTCATGTATAGAAGGTATTGAAATAAAGACTGTAGATAAAATCCACGAAGATATATATGATTTGATAAAAAAAATATTATAGTAAAAAATTAATGTATTAATTAAAAGTTTCAGTTATATGAGATAATAAGCACTTATGGTATAATAAATATAAGCTAATTTGAAAAATTTAGGTAATTGTTCGTAAAATAAATTACAAGAGGTGATATTTTATGAAATTAATTATAGCCATTGTTCAGGATGATGATGCTGCGGATCTCTTGGAAGTTTTAACAGAAGGTGGATTTAGGGTTACTAAACTTGCAACTACAGGCGGATTTTTAAGAGCTGGTAATACAACTTTGCTAATAGGAGTGGAAGAAGAAAACGTTGATAAAGTAATAGCCCATATAGAAGACATATGTAAAACAAGAAATCAAATTATAACAACTCCTTCATCTGTAGCAAGTTCTACAGGGGTGTATATGCCCTATCCTGTGGAGGTAGAAGTTGGAGGAGCAAATATATTTGTAGTAGATGTAGATAAGTTTGTAAAGATTTAATAGGAGGTATACTGAGTTGGAATTTTGCAATATAATAGGTCATGAGAATATAAAACTCCAGATAAAAAATTCTGTAACTTCCAATAGATTTTCTCATGCCCATATTTTTGTAGGAGAAGATGGGATAGGTAAAAGTCTTCTTGCTAAAGAAACAGCTTTAGATATATTGGGAAAAAAGCAGATGAAGCAGTATGTAGATATAATTGAATTTAAAATGGCAAAAGGTAAAAAATCCATTGGAATAGAGGAAGTAAAAAATATAATAGAAGAGATGAATAAAAAACCTTATGAGGGTGACAAAAAAGTAATAATACTATATAATTCAGATAAAATGACAGAAGCAGCTCAAAATGCATTACTAAAAACTATAGAGGAACCTCCCAGTGGAAGTTTTATGTTACTTTTATGTGAAAAGTTAGATGGAATATTGGATACCATAAAGTCTAGATGTCAAGTATATAAACTTAATAGGTTAAGCCAAAAAGATATGAAGATTTTTTTAAACGCTAAATTTCCTAACTTATCCACCGAAGAGTTAAAATCTGTCTTAGCGTTTAGTGATGGAATACCTGGAAGAGCAGAAAAATTTATTTCGGATATATCTTTAAGTGAAATGAGAAATATAATTTTAAATATATTTAAAGAATTATGCCATGAGAATTGTAGTTCCTGTTTAAAACTTTCAGATTATATATCTAAAGACAAGTATGAATGGCAGGAAGTATTAACCTGTATTTTGTCATATATAAGAGACACACTTGTATACAAAGAAACAGGTAATAGAAAATTTATTATAAACATTGATAAATTTGAAGATATAAAGACTATCGGAGAAATGTTTTCATTTAATAAGTTGAATGATATTATTAATATAGTAAAGGATGCTAGAGAAAAATTAGAAAGCAATGTAAATAGAACTTTAGTTTTTAATTCTATGTTGGTGAAAATGCAGGAGGTATAAAAATATGGTAACAGTTATAGGAGTACGTTTTAAAAAGGCCGGTAAAATATATTATTTTTCACCAGATAATTTAAATATAAAAAAAGAAAATAGCGTAATAGTAGAGACAGCAAGGGGAGTAGAATTTGGTGAGTGTGTCATAGAAGCAAAAGATATAAGTGAAAGTGATATAGTTTCACCACTTAAAAGTGTTTTAAGAATAGCTACAGAAGATGATGTGAAAAAATATAATTCAAATAAAGAAAAAGAGAAAAAGGCTTTTGATATATGTATTGAGAAAATACAGCAGCATCAATTAAATATGAAACTTATAGATGTGGAGTATACCTTTGATAATAATAAAATTATATTTTATTTTATAGCAGATGGACGGATAGATTTTAGGGAATTGGTGAAGGATCTTGCATCCATATTTAGAACAAGAATAGAGCTTAGACAGATAGGAGTAAGAGATGAGGCAAAAATGATAGGGGGTTTGGGGCCTTGCGGCAGAGCTATGTGTTGTTCTACATTTTTAGGCGATTTTGTACCTGTTTCTATAAAAATGGCAAA
>DAIMMR010000417.1:0-3440 GCA_036720575.1 Clostridium sp. | reverse complement strand
GTTCAAGAGCAACTAAGTGTAAAAATTGAAATTACCAATGCAGACGAATTCCATAAATTAATTAACGAAACCATTGATAATTTGAATAAAATTAAAAATTTTAAGTTTAAAACCAAAGCAACCAAATAGACTATTTACCAAAATCGTCAAGTGTTTTCTTAAAATCATCAAGTGATTTATTTATTGAATCTTTTGTAGAATCAAAGCTAGAATCTTTTTCAAGCGTAATTTCTGCTTTACAATGTGGGCAAATTATTGTTTTACCAGCATCATTAAGTGTGTAGGGAACTTTACCTTTGCATTTTGGACATTCCATATCAAGCTCTGCATTACCATATAAAGATTCAAAATTTAAATCGTCACTCATGAATTATCACCTCGCTTTCTAAGATGATAATTC
The DNA here is from genome assembly GCA_036720575.1 of Clostridium sp. GTDB lineage: Bacteria > Bacillota > Clostridia > Clostridiales > Clostridiaceae > Clostridium_B. The sequence goes on along the minus strand of DAIMMR010000417.1, from coordinate 3,040 downwards.
TACAAAATAATGCCAATACCTTTAGAAAAATATGTAAGGAGATGTATATAAATGAAAGCTATAGAGATAGTAAATAAGCTTGATGATGTAATAAATGAGAAAGAAGAAGTATTTGTAAAACTGAAAAATAGCCACAATGAAGATACCGAAGCAATGATTGAATACAGGAAACTGGACAAGGAAATGGTTGCTCTTATAGAAGAATTGAAGAATAAGGCTGTTAAATATGAGAAAATTGCAAGCTATGTAGAGGGGGATGAAAATAAATGATTGTTGTAAAGAAGAGATTTTATACAGATTGGGAAGGAAAGAAAAAGGAGCTTGTTGAGTTTACAGAGGATATGTTTATACCTAAATCTATTGGAAAGTTGCAGGCAGGATTTAATACAGCTATTAGACATCTAAAGGCACTGCCAGCAGGGCACAGATGCAGGAACTATGTTTTTATCTAAGGGAGATGAGTTTTATGTCTAAGAAACTACCACGTAAGTTTTGGAACTTACTATATCGCAACGGTGTAAACCCAAACAACTACAGCTTAGTTAAAAAGGATCATGAGAGCTTTGTTGTACAGGATATAAGGACAGGTAAGGTATTATTACCTATTAGATATTAAGGAGGATGTAAATGAGTAAGATACAAGGATTTAAAGTTTTTAATTTAGATTGGACATGTAGAGATATGCAATATAAAGTAGGTAAAACCTACAAACTAGATGGAGAATTGCAGATGTGCCACAACGGATTCCACTTTTGCAAAAAAGCTGCTGATTGTTTTAGATATTATGATTTTGACAGCAACAATAAAGTAGCAGAAGTTGAAGCTATAGGACAGGTTATAACGAATGATGAAGATAGCAAATGTGTTACAGACAAAATAAAAATTGTTAGAGAAATAAGCTGGCATGAGGTACTTGACCTTGTTAATACAGGAAAAGATAATACGGGGCTTGGGAATAGTGGTGACAGCAATAGTGGTGACAGCAATAGTGGTTACAGGAATAGTGGTTACAGCAATAGTGGTTACAGGAATAGTGGTGACAGCAATAGTGGTGACAGCAATAGTGGTTACAGGAATAGTGGTTACAGGAATAGTGGTTGCAGGAATAGTGGTAACAGCAATAGTGGTAACAGCAATAGTGGTAATAGCAATAGTGGTAACAGCAATAGTGGTAACTTTAATTCCTGCGATTTCTCAAGCGGGGTATTTTGTACAGAAACACCAAAACTCCTTATGTTTGACAAGCCAACCAATATGACATTAAGAGATTGGTTTGAGAGTGAACCTTGCAATATACTTAGAAAATTTACTTTAACTAAATGGATTTGTGAAGAAGATATGACAGATGAAGAAAAAGAAGAACATAAGGAATATGAAACCACAGGTGGCTACTTAAAGCAATACACATACAAAGAAGCTTGGAAAAATCTTTGGGATAGTTTAGATATAGAAGAAAAAGACATTGTGCAAAGATTACCTAATTTTGATAAGGATAAATTCAAGGAAATTACTGGATTAGAAGTCTAATTTAATTAAGTAAATATAACAGGAGGTTTTAATATGGAGACAGCATATACATTTACTGTTGCTGAAAATAACCAAATTATATTTACAAAAGATGAAGAACCACAATTTACTACATTAGAAGAATTAGAAATGGCTATAGCAGAGAGTTTCCCAGAATCTTATGTAGACCCAGAGAAGTATGCAAAGAGACTAAAACATCTTTGCTTGGCAGAATATTCAAATAAGTATAAGGAGGTTTTAAAGAGTTGAGTTATAGTTGGTACATTACTCCAGAAGAATACAAAATAGCTGAAAGTAATGGAATAAACCGTTATACCTTGGAAAAAAGAATTAGATATTATGGTTGGGATAAGGAAAGGGCTATTAATGCCCCTAAAAAGAAGAGAACGGTATATTCTGATGATCTAAAAAGGTTAGTCGCAAAAAACGGTATAAAATTCACAACATTTTTGAACCGTGTAAATTATTTGGGTTGGAGTGTTGAAAGAGCTGCTACAGAGCCAATTATGGATATATCTGAACATTGTAGAAATGTAGGTGAGGCTTCAAGAAAATATCCGCTTAAATATGCTAGGCTTGCAGAAAGAAATGGTATTAGCCAATCGGCATTTCGGGCTAGAGTGGGGCATCTTAAATGGCCGATAGAGAAGGCAGCTACATTGCCAATAAACGCAGGGAAAAGCCACAGATTGGAGAATGTGAAATGAGCATTTATGTACTGCTTGAGTATGTAGATGAATGTAAAACAAGCTATATAAATCCTACATGGAAAGGACTATTTGAATTTAAGAAGTTATGGAGGGATTAACATGGCAAATATAGCTAAAGCCCGAGAAACCATGAAACTGGTTGGACAATTGGCTCCTAGTCTTAATGAAGATGAATTAAATTCTATATTAAAGGTGCTATATAGTGCCTTGGAAAGAATGGAGGGAGAGTGGAAAAGAGATGGACAGATGCACAAGTAAAAAGCTTGGTACAGTAGAATCTATATACTTTGGGTGTAATGGTCAACTTAGTGCCAAAGACATTATAAATAGGGCAGGGCATTGGAAATTGGACAGTGATGGAGAACTCTATGACGAAGATATAGGAATAACTTACAAAGATGCAGAGATGCTTACAGATACAGAACTTAAAGAATTTCTTAAACATTGTTAGGAGGGATTGACTTGTGGATTAGGTCACAAAATAGAAAATTTCTAATTGATGTAAAAAGAATAGTCATAATAGTTATAGCTGAAGATAGGGTAGAAATACGAGGTGATGAATATATATTGGGAGCTTATAAAACATATGAAAGAGCAATTGAAGTATTAAATGATATACAAGAAAGCATTGCTACTTTGGAGCATAACAAAATGTATAAATTCATCTATGAAGAAATGTATAATCAAGAAAATTATGTCTATGAAATGCCAAAAGAGTAAAAAGAAAGCCTTTATTAAAAAGGCAAAATTAAAAATATTACTTCCAGTATATACTAAGCTGGAAAATAAATCAATGGAGGGTT
>DAIMMR010000021.1:0-22328 GCA_036720575.1 Clostridium sp. | reverse complement strand
TGGCAAGTGTTATGGAACCATCATATTTAATTTTTATGATTTTCTGGTTACTCTCTGTTTTATATTCCAAATTACCACCTCCTTTTTGAGCATAATTTATTTTCTATTCACCTAAAAAATCTATTAAATCATTTTATCTACTAATTTTGGTATTCCTTTGCGCACTATTTCTGCCGAAGCTCTACTTACAACCATATTAATTATTTCTTCTTTTTGACTATAAACAACTTCTTTAACCGAATCAGCTATGGTACGTTTCATTAAATTTCTTTCTGCACTCCAAGAGGCAGTTAATTTTCTTGCAATTATATTTGTTATTTCCTCCTGTAATTCCTTATCATCAATTTCAACTTTTATTTGCATAAAATCACCCTTCTAAAATTTTTCTTAACTTATCAATCTTTTCTTCCCTGAATTTGTTTATTTTGCTATTGTCATAAATACAGGTAAGTTGTTCGAGCATAATCATTACATCAGCTATTTCTTCCTCTACATTATGGGTTTTACCTCTTAAATCTTTACATAGGGCCTGTATAAGCTCTGAACATTCTTCTATAGTCTGTCTTTTCTGTGGTTCGGCTCCAAAACAGTTTACTGCATCTATGCAAGTACTTTTAAATTTATTAGGTGGAATTTTTTCATTTGCAAATGGTTCAGAGGTTAAATCCTTTGGTGTAATTTCAAGAGCATCTGCAATTTTTTGCAAGATATCTAAGGAAGGATTATTTTTCTTACCTCTTTCTAATGCACTTATATAGCTTGCATTAACTCCACTTAACCTAGAAAGTTCATTTACGCTAATTGACTTTTGTTCTCTTATTCGTTTGATATTATTACCAACCATATTTGATCACCTTTTTTAAAAATATTAATCTTTCATGTAATACTCACACTCATATCCATCAGCCTTAAGTAGTAATCCAGGAGCCCAGTCTATAGGTTCGCCAAAAATATTACATACTTCTTCCATACTTCCAAATTCTTTAGGTACATCAAGTACTAATTCATCATGTACATGCATCACAATGTCATAGCCTGCTTTGGTGACTTTAAACATAGCCTCTCCCAGACAATCTCTGGCAGTAGCCTGAACTATATTCTCCACTAATTTTGGGCCATAGGTATCAAGTCTTTTCCATTTCTTACTTGTCTGTTCCATACCCTCATACGTGATTTTATCTCCTGAAAATGTAGTATGTTTTTCTATCTTGGGTCTTATATAACTTAATTTTCTACCTGAAGGTAGTTGTATAAATAAAACTCCGGGGTCATATATGAACTTAAGTCCAAACTGCATATTTACCGTTGTTTTTTCTCTTATAGCTTTTTTAGCAGCTTTATCACAATCCCACCAAAATTTAGTAATGTGTGGGTTTGCAGCTCTCCAGCTTTGTACTAACCCCGGCAATTCTTCTTCTGGAATACTCTTTGATTTATCCATAGATGTAAGAGCTCCAACACTCCCACCATAACCTAGTGCCAACTCTGCTATTTTCCCTTTTTGCCTTAGGTCAGAACCTTTTTTAATGTTTTCTATGGGTACATGAAACATCTGACTTGCAGAAGCCTCATATATTTTTCCATGAGTTTTGAAAACTTCTAATCTCCACTTTTCTCCTGCATACCAGGCGATTACTCTTGCCTCTATAGCGCTAAAGTCTGCTACTATAAACCTGTTACCTTCATTAGGTATGAAAGCTGTCCTTATAAGCTGGCTTAATGTATCCGGTACACTGTCATATAAAAACTCTACTTCTTCAAACTGTCCTGTTTTTATGAAGTTTCTGGCATCATCTAGATCCGGTAAATGGTTTTGAGGGAGGTTTTGTACCTGTACAAGCCGACCTGCCCATCTTCCAGTACGGTTGGCACCATAAAACTGTAGAAGTCCTCTTATTCTTCCATCCTCGCATCTTGACCTTTCCATAGTTTCATATTTTTTAATTGAAGTTTTAGCCATAAGCTGTCTTAATTCTAAAATTTTTTTTACTTTTTCGTCCTTATTTTTTTCTATAAGTACTGGTATACTGTCCTTTGTAAGACTCTTAACTTCATGGCCAACCCTCTCACCAATCCACTTTTTTAATTGAGTAGGGCTGTTAGGGTTGTTTAAATCTGTTAAATTTATAGCTTCTTCTGTAAGTTTTTTATTATAATTTGTATCACATTCAATAGCCTTTTCTATTAGAACTATATCAGTACCTACACCCCTGTCATTAATGTGTTGATCTAATTCCCATAGCCTTTGTTCTTTTTCTATAATTGGATACCTGTTTAACTTATTTCTTATATCTCTTTCAACTGCAACGTCTTGTTTGCAATACAATTTAAAAGTTTCCCATTTTTCTGGTGCATGGTACGGTAAATTTCGTACCCTACCACCATTTGTTTTTGTTGGCTTACAGGGTTTACAAAAATATTGTATTAAAGATTTACCTTCTTTCATTTTCTGCTTGTCTTCTTCGAAGTGCATTGCCTTGCCTACCATATCTAAACTGCCGGGTAATCCTAATGTAAGAGCTTTCACCATAGTACAAGACCATTGTTCCGGCGGCATACCATCTGGAAAATACATATCTGAACTTATTGCATTTCTTTCAAAATTTGCGTTAAAAGCTGTTTTGGTTATAGCTGGATTACAAAGGGCATCTATAACCTTTTGGGGTAATTCTTCACCTTGGGCAAAATCTACGATTTCTACGGGTTCATCATTAAAGGCATATGCAAACAGTATTATTTCAAATGAGGGATGCTCACAATACTTATAAGCACCCACATTTCTTATATCTAAGTCACAGTATGTCTCCACATCTATAGCCAAGGTGTCCATTAGCCTAAGAAATCATCCTCTGCTGTTTCTATAGCTTCAAAGTCATCTTCCGCCCTTGTAAAGCCTCCAAGCGGCTCCCCATCTGCTAATTTTTGTACATTTCCAAGCCCCGCAGCAATGCCCTTGTTACCACTTGCACTATAGGGATAAAAGTTTAATGTAAGTCTTCCATAACAACCACTATATACCTCTGTTGCATCTAGTATTGGTTGTACATTTTGGTCTACCACACCAGGTTTATTTTTACTGTTTGCATTTAGAAAATAACTATCTACATAGGCTTCGTCATCTGGTCTTTCGGTGTCGCCATCACGTAGGGGAGTTTTTAAAGCAGCTGGTATTTTACCATTCCATTTAGCTTTTCCATTTTCCTTAGCCTCATCTACAGCTGCCTTAATAGCTTTTAATGTTTCTGTATCAGTCTTAGGGATTATTACAGATACGCTGTATTTAGGTTCATTTCCCTCTATGGCGTGAGGTTCAAAAAGATGAGCATATGAAAGTCTTACCTTTCCTGTAGTTACCTTTGTTCCTGTTCTTTTTGCTTTTATATTTGACATATTAATCATTCTCCTTTTGATTTTTAAATTTTTCATATATACTCTTTAAGTCTATAGTTATTTCTCCAGTGTCCTTATTCATATCTGCATTAATACCTTCTTTACGTAACTCATCTGTTAGTTTTTTACTTTTTCCCATATGGTCCTTGAATCGCTGTTTCATTGATTTTCTAGTCATATTAAGCCTCCTGAAAGTCTGCTACAGCAGAATTAAATACTTGCCTTTTATCACTCTCTACCACTAACGTTGGTTTTCCTTGGGCCTTTTCAATTAAATTACTAATTAACTGCCCAAGTTTTTTCTTACCAATAACTTTTTCCATATTGGTCAAGCCCTGAAGTTCCTTTGGCTTATAAATTTCGTCCTCGTTATATCCATTCTCCAATAATATTTCAGCAACCTTATCAACATCCTTATATTTTCTATTACTCCTACCTTCAACTACTTTCCATCCAGGAAATTCCTCTCCCTGTAAAGCTTGCTGTAATGCATAATCTTTTATGGTATTTACCCATTTTATCAATTCATCTACCCGGCCTAAAATATCCGATATATCATTTTTACTTAAGGTCCCAGGTACAGCAAAATCATATTTAGCAGTTTCCATATTCCTTTCTGCTCTATGCTGGCAGGTGGCTACCCTACAATATCCACAGTGTTCACCTGCACAAAACTCACCTTCACCTTTAAATGCAAGTTCTGCTGTGGGTTTTAAAACTTTTTCTGCCCATTTTAGCAATTCATCTACTGTTATTTCATCAGTTGAAATACTATCTAATCTTGGTTGTATAATAGTCATCCTTATATTTTCAATGTCATATAAGAAACTAAATTCTGCTATGGCACCTAATGCATAAAGTTTCATCTGCTTATTGTCTATAGCTGATACTTTTCCATTTGGACTTTTACCATACTTCAAGTCACAAATCTCAATAGTACCATCTGCAATTATCACAAAATCACCAGTTCCAAAACCTTCTGGAACCCATTTACTAAAATCCAACCTTTGTTCAATTTTAAATAGTGCATCAGGTGTTTTCGCCCTGGCTTCTGATACCTTCTCCATGCAAGTATCAACATAAATCCTTACATAATCAGGCATATCCGCTGTAAACAGTTCATTTGATTCTATTTTTTTAAATTCTGAATTGAATTTTTCTGTAGTAATTTCATCTAGACTTAATTTGAGAGTTAGTTCTCCCAGTCTATGAGCCAGGGTTCCTTCTTCTGCAGATTCACTTGTCTTATTTTCGAAGTTCTGCTCAAGTCTTGCAGAAGGTGGACATTTAAGCCACCTATGTGAAGAACTAGCACTTAATAAAGCATGTTTTTCTGCCATTATAACAACTCCTCTGCTTCCTTATAAATAGCTTCAAAATTTTCTTCTTTTATATCTGGAAGCCTACTAGCACCATATTTTTTAGTGAGTTCCTTAGCTTCTTTCTGCTTTCCGGATTTAATTAATTTAGTAAATGCGGCTCTTACCATTTCCTTAGTTATTTTTTCTACTGCATCAGGTGTCTTATCTATATTAGCCTGGGGTTTGTCCTCTGTTTTAGATTCTTCACCTTCTGGTGAATCTTCTGGTGCTGAATCAGCTAATTCAGTATCCTTGTCAGTAACTTCTTTTATTTCTGCTATTTTTGCTTTTGATATAATTTCCTTAGCACTAAATGTTTTGATAAAGCTTAATAGCTCCTCATTTGAATTAAATTCTGCTACAATTTTCATAATTAAATTTCCCCCTTTATAATCCTAAAAACATTTTGGTTTCAAATGTTTCTATATCTACTTTTTCTACTATCCACTTGGATGCATTTTTGATATGCTGCTTATTCTTTGAGTATCTTGAAAAAATGGCTATTGAGTAAAAATCATTGGTTGGTACTACTACTACATCACCTTCTTCCAAATTATCAATATCAGTAAAATACGAGTATTCCATAAATTCCTGATATCCTTTGAATTTAACCAGTGCTACTGTGTTCTCCAATATAACCCTCCTCTAATTTTTATTATTTTTAGGTACATCTGGACCCATATCATACAATTCCATTACTCCATGGCTAATGCCACTTTTAGATTTATATTCAAGTACTAATTTCCTTTCAACAACGGACTGTTTTGTTATGATAGCCTTTTTATTTATGCGGTCAATTATTCTTTTAGGTACATATATAGGCTCATTATTTTCTGCTTGGAAGGCAATTTTCTTTAATCTACCCATAATTCCCACCTCCACATTTGACTTATTTTCCACTCTGTAGTAAAGTGGAATTGACTAATATTACTTTTTGGCCAAAGGGCATTTTTTATTTCCACAGCTTTTTAAACTTATATAGTCCCTCCTTTGTGGGCTTAACACCTCTTTTTCTGCACTCTTGTACATATTCAAGTAATACATATACACTCATACTTTCACCATCCCTTCAATAGCACCCAAATTTACGACCATATAAGTTTCGATAAGCTTCAATTCCAAGTCTTGATATTTGTTTTCTGGTCATAATAGGTCTGGTAGCAGCCGTTAATATATCCAGACCTTGTCTGTTGATGCGGTCATAGAAAACATGTTTTGATATATTATTTTTCTCTGCAAGTTCCAATATTTCTTTTGGGTATTTTCTGTTTTTATCACGCATTTTATTTGCCTTTTTTCTGCGTTGCTCCTTGCCCCATATAGGCTCTGTTACTGCCTTTTTGGCATCCCACTCAAGGATATTTAACCGTTGGTTTAATACTATATAAGGTATACCGTTTTGTTGTGCTTCTTCCACTAAATACTTAGGTACTCTCTTGTACATTCTAGGTGGTGTGGTGATAGCCTTTTCCTTATCCCACGCCAAATCACGTATCCTACTATTTAAGGTAGTCCTACAAATTCCATTTTCAGCAGCTATCTTATATTCTTCTGGAGTTATATAAAAATCATAGACTTGCAACTTTCTTCCTCCTCTCACTCTCTTTCCTTATAGCATTAATTTTGGCTGTTACTTTCTGTTCTTCCAGTTGCCTTTTCCTAAAAACACCTAGCAAGCTCCTAAGTTGAAATAAATCTGCACCCTTCAAACCAGCTTTAAATTCTTTGGAGCTTACAGGGTGGTTATACCAATCCTTTTCCATTATTTATATCCCTCCAATTCCAAACAATCTTCCAAATCAGCTCCATTCAGATATGCCAAACAATTTTTCAAGTCCTTAAAGTCCTCTGTAAAAGCTTCACCGCCGGTATTGTCTATTCCGGTAAAAGTGCCATCTTTTTGGATTCGTAGAAATGAACCATATGGTCTTCCAGTGTCAATTATTTTAGATGCTTGTTCAACAGTAATAATTTTAATCACTTTGTATCACCTACCTAAAATTTTCAATATCTTTAATAGATAGTTGTCCAGATAGTACTTGTTTTCTTAAAGCTACTTTTTTCTTAGATGCATTTAGTCCTTTATACTTCTTATTTAACTGACTTTCTATATTCTCAAGAGCCTTCAAATTTTTAGTTTTATCCACATTTACATACTTGGAAACTCCATTATCCTTATAGTTAAAGCAAGTTCTTATACCTTTATCATCCTTGTATCTTCGCATCAAACTATTTGCTGTACGTCTAAGTGCTTGATTTCTAAGTTTACGAATATCAAAAATATAATGTGGTCTTATAAGTTCCATTACGGCATCTGTAGTAATTTCTCCAAGTTCATCCATTTGTTGCAATATGGCTTCTCTTGCTTTTTTCTCAAGACTGCTATAATTACCCATCTTTTTTTACCCCCTTAAAATAGTTTTGAATTGTTATTAAATTCCTGATAGCAAGACTTATATCTGATAGTTCCATACCAATAAGTTCTGTTGTATCTAATACACAGTTCCACGCTTTCAATGAATCTTCGCTTGTACTTAACAATGCCACTTTAGATATAGCATCTTCATATTTTTTTGAGTGTTTTATACAGCTATCAAGTTGTTCTTCAGTTAGATTGTTAAAATCAGTTATTCCGAAAATATGAGTTTCTTTTGGTTTCCTGAATTTATCAATCAAAACCGCGTTTTCAGGCAACGCCTTTTCAAGTTCTTCCTGTTTTTTCTTCTCCTCCTGTTCCTGCTTCTCTTTTTCAAGCTGTTCCTGATATTCTTTTTCAAGTTGCTCATTTTTCTTTTTAGTTTCTACAGCTGATTTAGTAAGAATATAAGCATTATTGATTGTCAAATCTCCAGCCTTTACCTGCCTTTTAATATCCTCTGGAGCCTGTTCCTCTATAACTTCAACTTTGTGAATAGTGTCATGTGATACTCCTGCTATTTGTGCTAATTCTTTTTTGGTGTCTATTGGCTGAATAGGTTCGTCAGACTTCTGACAAAGCTTTTCTTTTTTACCTACACCATAATTTTTACCAGCTTCGATTTTATTTTTTCTAGCCTTTTCCTCTATTACAGGCTTGAATTTAAGTGCTATTTGAGCAAGTTCATATTTGTTCAAATTCCTTCTGTTCTTCTGGTTACTCCAAATCCATTCCATAACTTCCAGTTTGTCTTTAAACTCCATTTCAGTTAGGTCAAATGGTATATTGTTTTTAGTACAAATATCATATCTGTGGTGACCGTCTATTAAAATGTTGTTCCATACTACCAAAGGAGTTAGACAACCATTTTTTATAATGTCTTTTTCAAGTTCTGCTTTCTGTTCCTCTGTTAGTGGTGGTAATAAATGTTTAAATTCAGATTCGATTTTTATATCACTCAATTTTATTTATCTCACCTTCCTTTTTAATTCAAAATATTGTTTCCATTTCTTCATAATCATCATCTAGTAAAGTAACGTTAAATAAATTTCCATGGTCTTTTTCCATTTTAAAAGCTTCTGTTATGGCTTTCTCATTACTCTCTGCTTCAAAAACTTCTATTTCATTATCTTCAAATTCAGCCTGGTATTTCATTACTTCAGCCTCCCTCCTATTTCCTAAAAGCTCTCTTGTACTCTTTAAGCGCCATAGTCTTTAACTTCCTGGCATACTTTTCAGCATCCACGTGCGACATACTAAAGCTCTCTGCTATAATCCTAGTCAATTCGTGCATTGCATTATACTGTTCCTGCATATTTAACACCTGCCTTATAAATTGCTATGTATGACAAGTGGCCATTGCGGCACTAATGAAGTGAATTGTATTTCAGATGTATTTATATAGATATGGCTTGTAGCATATGTTGAAAGAATATTTTAATTCTTTCTTCATTTTTATTTAAAATAAATAACTTCTGTAGCAATGATGCTCATCTTTGCAATAGCTTCCTCCGTCTTCTCTGCTCTAGACTTCCAGTATTCCAACTCTTTTTCCATCCTTCTCCATTCTAGAGGGGAATGTTTTTCTAATTTAACTCCCTCCAACTCGGCAATGTATTGAGGATTAAATCTTATAGATGGAATATTTTTTATTGGAGCTATTATTTCATCCGCAATATAGTTATCTATAGTTGGAAGGCTTACTTTCCATCTTTGAGCAAGATCTTTTTTAGTCAAAAGTTGTTCCAATTTTTATCCCTCTTTTCTTTTTAATTTGCCTGAACAAACGGGTAAATTAATTATCAAGTAATTCTTTAAATAAATAGGGAATATCTTTGTTTGGAAAAAAAGTTCTATTTATAATGAAAGCCTCGTTTAAATACAGTGGTCTCTTCCCAGAGAGTTTTCCACTCATGGTATCCCTATTAACACCAACTTCATTCGCCATTTTTTTAATCGTAATTTGATTTCTCGCCATTTCTGCTCTAAGATTTTCAAATCTTATACTTGTGGGTCTCATATTTTTTTCGCCTCCTTAATCACGCAATGCGTTGTTTGTAATCTAATAATATAACGCATTGCGTTAAATGTCAATAGTTTTTCTTCATTTTCTCATTGCAATGCGTTAAATTTATAGTATAATGTTTTCTAGGAGGAGATAAAATTATGGATTTTTATAAAATACTATTAGACATTATGGAAGAAAAGTCATTCAACATACCAGACGTAGCACGTGCTACAGGTTTATCTGATTCAACAATAAGGAGTATTATTTCTAGAAAAACAAAAAACATAACTTTAGAGGTTGCTTTTAAACTGTCTAAAGGTTTAAATGTTAGTCTAGAAAGATTAAATGGTGAAAATATAAACTCTGTCACTAAATTAGCTAAAGATGAGGAGGAATTATTAATTAAATATCGCAAGCTTTCTCATAATGCAAAAATGCAAATAATCGGTATGGTTGATATTAAACTTCAAGATGAACAATGTGCCACCCTAGACGATAATCCTATTATTAAACGAGCCTAAAATGTAATATACATAAAATGCGGAAAAAAGTAAAAACAGAGGTATTTTGTTATACCTCTTATTGTACAAGGAGGAAAATTACATGGATTACAATGTTACTTATCGAAAAAAGGATAAAGGAATACAATTTATTATTTCCTATAAAGATTCAAAAGGCAAATGGAAGCAAAAATCAAGACAGGGGTTTAAAACACAAAAAGAGGCTAAGCCCATTATAACCCAAATAATAAAACAATTAGAAAAAGATTTAGAACTACGGTCTAACCTAAATAGTGACCTTGAAGGGATAACATTCAAAGAATATTACATGGCATTTATTGAACACCAAAAATTATACAAAGAATTCAATACTATTCAACATTATAAGGCAACATTTAATGCATTTAGCAAACTTAATGAGTATGCTGTAATAAAAATAAAAAGTTCAGATATACAAAAATGCGTTGACAAATTCGTTGAAAATGGCTATAGCGAAAATTCAATCAAAGGATTCTTATCTTCTATACACTATGCCTTTAATTATGCGATTAAAAAAGAAAAAATTATTTTAAATAATCCTGTTCAAGATATAGATTTTAAGATTAGTAAAAGTAAAAATAATAAAACGGCTCTTACAAAAAAAGAAACAAATGATTTATTAGATAAAATAAAAAACAAAAAGCTTCATCTTATATCAATGATTGCTGCGAAATGTGGACTTAGAATAAGTGAAATATTAGGATTAACTTGGAGCGATATTGATACTAAGAATAGTATGCTTATAGTAAATAAGCAGTGGAAAATGGATAAAAATGGCCAGTATAACTTCGGAGAAGTTAAAGGCAAAAACTCAATCCGAAAAGTACCTATGCCAAAAGATTTAATGAAAGAATTTAAAATATATAAGAGTGAACAAAAAATTTTAAATTTAAATGACAGAATTTTTGATTATAATTCAAGAGAATCAATCTCTGCTACCCTTTGTAACACGTATAAAAAAAACGGGTATAAAATATCGGTTCATGAGCTTAGGCATACATATGCCACTACCCTTATAGGTAATGGCTTAGATTTCAAAACAACGGCCAGTCTTTTAGGACATGATGTAAAACAAACAATGGATACCTATGCCCATGTAACCCAAGATATGCTTGATAAAGCTAAAAAAATTATAAATGAAAATCTATAATATATTTTTGACGAATTTTTGACGAATTAACCACATGCCCCCTATTCTACTGCATCAAGACCTTGAAACTGCATATTATAATAATAAGAATATAATCCTTTTTCCCTTAAAAGTTCTTCATGACTTCCCCTCTCTTTTATACCTTCATTGTCAATTACTATTATCTCATCTGCATTCCTTATGGTACTTAACCTATGTGCAATTACTATTGTGGTCCTGTTTTTAGAGAGCTTCTCAAGAGAATTTTGTATAAATCTTTCACTTTCATTATCCAAAGCAGATGTTGCCTCATCCAATATTAATATTGGATGAGGCAACATCTGCTTTGGATAATGAAAGTGAAAGATTTATACAAAATTCTCTTGAGAAGCTCTCTAAAAACAGGACCACAATAGTAATTGCACATAGGTTAAGTACCATAAGGAATGCAGATGAGATAATAGTAATTGACAATGAAGGTATAAAAGAGAGGGGAAGTCATGAAGAACTTTTAAGGGAAAAAGGATTATATTCTTATTATTATAATATGCAGTTTCAAGGTCTTGATGCAGTAGAATAGGGGGCATGTGGTTAATTCGTCAAAAATTCGTCAAAAATATATTATAGATTTTCATTTATAATTTTTTTAGCTTTATCAAGCATATCTTGGGTTACATGGGCATAGGTATCCATTGTTTGTTTTACATCATGTCCTAAAAGACTGGCCGTTGTTTTGAAATCTAAGCCATTACCTATAAGGGTAGTGGCATATGTATGCCTAAGCTCATGAACCGATATTTTATACCCGTTTTTTTTATACGTGTTACAAAGGGTAGCAGAGATTGATTCTCTTGAATTATAATCAAAAATTCTGTCATTTAAATTTAAAATTTTTTGTTCACTCTTATATATTTTAAATTCTTTCATTAAATCTTTTGGCATAGGTACTTTTCGGATTGAGTTTTTGCCTTTAACTTCTCCGAAGTTATACTGGCCATTTTTATCCATTTTCCACTGCTTATTTACTATAAGCATACTATTCTTAGTATCAATATCGCTCCAAGTTAATCCTAATATTTCACTTATTCTAAGTCCACATTTCGCAGCAATCATTGATATAAGATGAAGCTTTTTGTTTTTTATTTTATCTAATAAATCATTTGTTTCTTTTTTTGTAAGAGCCGTTTTATTATTTTTACTTTTACTAATCTTAAAATCTATATCTTGAACAGGATTATTTAAAATAATTTTTTCTTTTTTAATCGCATAATTAAAGGCATAGTGTATAGAAGATAAGAATCCTTTGATTGAATTTTCGCTATAGCCATTTTCAACGAATTTGTCAACGCATTTTTGTATATCTGAACTTTTTATTTTTATTACAGCATACTCATTAAGTTTGCTAAATGCATTAAATGTTGCCTTATAATGTTGAATAGTATTGAATTCTTTGTATAATTTTTGGTGTTCAATAAATGCCATGTAATATTCTTTGAATGTTATCCCTTCAAGGTCACTATTTAGGTTAGACCGTAGTTCTAAATCTTTTTCTAATTGTTTTATTATTTGGGTTATAATGGGCTTAGCCTCTTTTTGTGTTTTAAACCCCTGTCTTGATTTTTGCTTCCATTTGCCTTTTGAATCTTTATAGGAAATAATAAATTGTATTCCTTTATCCTTTTTTCGATAAGTAACATTGTAATCCATGTAATTTTCCTCCTTGTACAATAAGAGGTATAACAAAATACCTCTGTTTTTACTTTTTTCCGCATTTTATGTATATTACATTTTAGGCTCGTTTAATAATAGGATTATCGTCTAGGGTGGCACATTGTTCATCTTGAAGTTTAATATCAACCATACCGATTATTTGCATTTTTGCATTATGAGAAAGCTTGCGATATTTAATTAATAATTCCTCCTCATCTTTAGCTAATTTAGTGACAGAGTTTATATTTTCACCATTTAATCTTTCTAGACTAACATTTAAACCTTTAGACAGTTTAAAAGCAACCTCTAAAGTTATGTTTTTTGTTTTTCTAGAAATAATACTCCTTATTGTTGAATCAGATAAACCTGTAGCACGTGCTACGTCTGGTATGTTGAATGACTTTTCTTCCATAATGTCTAATAGTATTTTATAAAAATCCATAATTTTATCTCCTCCTAGAAAACATTATACTATAAATTTAACGCATTGCAATGAGAAAATGAAGAAAAACTATTGACATTTAACGCAATGCGTTATATTATTAGATTACAAACAACGCATTGCGTGATTAAGGAGGCGAAAAAAATATGAGACCCACAAGTATAAGATTTGAAAATCTTAGAGCAGAAATGGCGAGAAATCAAATTACGATTAAAAAAATGGCGAATGAAGTTGGTGTTAATAGGGATACCATGAGTGGAAAACTCTCTGGGAAGAGACCACTGTATTTAAACGAGGCTTTCATTATAAATAGAACTTTTTTTCCAAACAAAGATATTCCCTATTTATTTAAAGAATTACTTGATAATTAATTTACCCGTTTGTTCAGGCAAATTAAAAAGAAAAGAGGGATAAAAATTGGAACAACTTTTGACTAAAAAAGATCTTGCTCAAAGATGGAAAGTAAGCCTTCCAACTATAGATAACTATATTGCGGATGAAATAATAGCTCCAATAAAAAATATTCCATCTATAAGATTTAATCCTCAATACATTGCCGAGTTGGAGGGAGTTAAATTAGAAAAACATTCCCCTCTAGAATGGAGAAGGATGGAAAAAGAGTTGGAATACTGGAAGTCTAGAGCAGAGAAGACGGAGGAAGCTATTGCAAAGATGAGCATCATTGCTACAGAAGTTATTTATTTTAAATAAAAATGAAGAAAGAATTAAAATATTCTTTCAACATATGCTACAAGCCATATCTATATAAATACATCTGAAATACAATTCACTTCATTAGTGCCGCAATGGCCACTTGTCATACATAGCAATTTATAAGGCAGGTGTTAAATATGCAGGAACAGTATAATGCAATGCACGAATTGACTAGGATTATAGCAGAGAGCTTTAGTATGTCGCACGTGGATGCTGAAAAGTATGCCAGGAAGTTAAAGACTATGGCGCTTAAAGAGTACAAGAGAGCTTTTAGGAAATAGGAGGGAGGCTGAAGTAATGAAATACCAGGCTGAATTTGAAGATAATGAAATAGAAGTTTTTGAAGCAGAGAGTAATGAGAAAGCCATAACAGAAGCTTTTAAAATGGAAAAAGACCATGGAAATTTATTTAACGTTACTTTACTAGATGATGATTATGAAGAAATGGAAACAATATTTTGAATTAAAAAGGAAGGTGAGATAAATAAAATTGAGTGATATAAAAATCGAATCTGAATTTAAACATTTATTACCACCACTAACAGAGGAACAGAAAGCAGAACTTGAAAAAGACATTATAAAAAATGGTTGTCTAACTCCTTTGGTAGTATGGAACAACATTTTAATAGACGGTCACCACAGATATGATATTTGTACTAAAAACAATATACCATTTGACCTAACTGAAATGGAGTTTAAAGACAAACTGGAAGTTATGGAATGGATTTGGAGTAACCAGAAGAACAGAAGGAATTTGAACAAATATGAACTTGCTCAAATAGCACTTAAATTCAAGCCTGTAATAGAGGAAAAGGCTAGAAAAAATAAAATCGAAGCTGGTAAAAATTATGGTGTAGGTAAAAAAGAAAAGCTTTGTCAGAAGTCTGACGAACCTATTCAGCCAATAGACACCAAAAAAGAATTAGCACAAATAGCAGGAGTATCACATGACACTATTCACAAAGTTGAAGTTATAGAGGAACAGGCTCCAGAGGATATTAAAAGGCAGGTAAAGGCTGGAGATTTGACAATCAATAATGCTTATATTCTTACTAAATCAGCTGTAGAAACTAAAAAGAAAAATGAGCAACTTGAAAAAGAATATCAGGAACAGCTTGAAAAAGAGAAGCAGGAACAGGAGGAGAAGAAAAAACAGGAAGAACTTGAAAAGGCGTTGCCTGAAAACGCGGTTTTGATTGATAAATTCAGGAAACCAAAAGAAACTCATATTTTCGGAATAACTGATTTTAACAATCTAACTGAAGAACAACTTGATAGCTGTATAAAACACTCAAAAAAATATGAAGATGCTATATCTAAAGTGGCATTGTTAAGTACAAGCGAAGATTCATTGAAAGCGTGGAACTGTGTATTAGATACAACAGAACTTATTGGTATGGAACTATCAGATATAAGTCTTGCTATCAGGAATTTAATAACAATTCAAAACTATTTTAAGGGGGTAAAAAAAGATGGGTAATTATAGCAGTCTTGAGAAAAAAGCAAGAGAAGCCATATTGCAACAAATGGATGAACTTGGAGAAATTACTACAGATGCCGTAATGGAACTTATAAGACCACATTATATTTTTGATATTCGTAAACTTAGAAATCAAGCACTTAGACGTACAGCAAATAGTTTGATGCGAAGATACAAGGATGATAAAGGTATAAGAACTTGCTTTAACTATAAGGATAATGGAGTTTCCAAGTATGTAAATGTGGATAAAACTAAAAATTTGAAGGCTCTTGAGAATATAGAAAGTCAGTTAAATAAGAAGTATAAAGGACTAAATGCATCTAAGAAAAAAGTAGCTTTAAGAAAACAAGTACTATCTGGACAACTATCTATTAAAGATATTGAAAATTTTAGGTAGGTGATACAAAGTGATTAAAATTATTACTGTTGAACAAGCATCTAAAATAATTGACACTGGAAGACCATATGGTTCATTTCTACGAATCCAAAAAGATGGCACTTTTACCGGAATAGACAATACCGGCGGTGAAGCTTTTACAGAGGACTTTAAGGACTTGAAAAATTGTTTGGCATATCTGAATGGAGCTGATTTGGAAGATTGTTTGGAATTGGAGGGATATAAATAATGGAAAAGGATTGGTATAACCACCCTGTAAGCTCCAAAGAATTTAAAGCTGGTTTGAAGGGTGCAGATTTATTTCAACTTAGGAGCTTGCTAGGTGTTTTTAGGAAAAGGCAACTGGAAGAACAGAAAGTAACAGCCAAAATTAATGCTATAAGGAAAGAGAGTGAGAGGAGGAAGAAAGTTGCAAGTCTATGATTTTTATATAACTCCAGAAGAATATAAGATAGCTGCTGAAAATGGAATTTGTAGGACTACCTTAAATAGTAGGATACGTGATTTGGCGTGGGATAAGGAAAAGGCTATCACCACACCACCTAGAATGTACAAGAGAGTACCTAAGTATTTAGTGGAAGAAGCACAACAAAACGGTATACCTTATATAGTATTAAACCAACGGTTAAATATCCTTGAGTGGGATGCCAAAAAGGCAGTAACAGAGCCTATATGGGGCAAGGAGCAACGCAGAAAAAAGGCAAATAAAATGCGTGATAAAAACAGAAAATACCCAAAAGAAATATTGGAACTTGCAGAGAAAAATAATATATCAAAACATGTTTTCTATGACCGCATCAACAGACAAGGTCTGGATATATTAACGGCTGCTACCAGACCTATTATGACCAGAAAACAAATATCAAGACTTGGAATTGAAGCTTATCGAAACTTATATGGTCGTAAATTTGGGTGCTATTGAAGGGATGGTGAAAGTATGAGTGTATATGTATTACTTGAATATGTACAAGAGTGCAGAAAAAGAGGTGTTAAGCCCACAAAGGAGGGACTATATAAGTTTAAAAAGCTGTGGAAATAAAAAATGCCCTTTGGCCAAAAAGTAATATTAGTCAATTCCACTTTACTACAGAGTGGAAAATAAGTCAAATGTGGAGGTGGGAATTATGGGTAGATTAAAGAAAATTGCCTTCCAAGCAGAAAATAATGAGCCTATATATGTACCTAAAAGAATAATTGACCGCATAAATAAAAAGGCTATCATAACAAAACAGTCCGTTGTTGAAAGGAAATTAGTACTTGAATATAAATCTAAAAGTGGCATTAGCCATGGAGTAATGGAATTGTATGATATGGGTCCAGATGTACCTAAAAATAATAAAAATTAGAGGAGGGTTATATTGGAGAACACAGTAGCACTGGTTAAATTCAAAGGATATCAGGAATTTATGGAATACTCGTATTTTACTGATATTGATAATTTGGAAGAAGGTGATGTAGTAGTAGTACCAACCAATGATTTTTACTCAATAGCCATTTTTTCAAGATACTCAAAGAATAAGCAGCATATCAAAAATGCATCCAAGTGGATAGTAGAAAAAGTAGATATAGAAACATTTGAAACCAAAATGTTTTTAGGATTATAAAGGGGGAAATTTAATTATGAAAATTGTAGCAGAATTTAATTCAAATGAGGAGCTATTAAGCTTTATCAAAACATTTAGTGCTAAGGAAATTATATCAAAAGCAAAAATAGCAGAAATAAAAGAAGTTACTGACAAGGATACTGAATTAGCTGATTCAGCACCAGAAGATTCACCAGAAGGTGAAGAATCTAAAACAGAGGACAAACCCCAGGCTAATATAGATAAGACACCTGATGCAGTAGAAAAAATAACTAAGGAAATGGTAAGAGCCGCATTTACTAAATTAATTAAATCCGGAAAGCAGAAAGAAGCTAAGGAACTCACTAAAAAATATGGTGCTAGTAGGCTTCCAGATATAAAAGAAGAAAATTTTGAAGCTATTTATAAGGAAGCAGAGGAGTTGTTATAATGGCAGAAAAACATGCTTTATTAAGTGCTAGTTCTTCACATAGGTGGCTTAAATGTCCACCTTCTGCAAGACTTGAGCAGAACTTCGAAAATAAGACAAGTGAATCTGCAGAAGAAGGAACCCTGGCTCATAGACTGGGAGAACTAACTCTCAAATTAAGTCTAGATGAAATTACTACAGAAAAATTCAATTCAGAATTTAAAAAAATAGAATCAAATGAACTGTTTACAGCGGATATGCCTGATTATGTAAGGATTTATGTTGATACTTGCATGGAGAAGGTATCAGAAGCCAGGGCGAAAACACCTGATGCACTATTTAAAATTGAACAAAGGTTGGATTTTAGTAAATGGGTTCCAGAAGGTTTTGGAACTGGTGATTTTGTGATAATTGCAGATGGTACTATTGAGATTTGTGACTTGAAGTATGGTAAAAGTCCAAATGGAAAAGTATCAGCTATAGACAATAAGCAGATGAAACTTTATGCATTAGGTGCCATAGCAGAATTTAGTTTCTTATATGACATTGAAAATATAAGGATGACTATTATACAACCAAGATTAGATAGTATTTCAACTGATGAAATAACAGTAGATGAATTGCTAAAATGGGCAGAAAAAGTTTTAAAACCCACAGCAGAACTTGCATTTAAAGGTGAAGGTGAGTTTTGTGCAGGTGAACACTGTGGATATTGTAGGGTAGCCACCTGCCAGCATAGAGCAGAAAGGAATATGGAAACTGCTAAATATGATTTTGCTGTACCTGGGACCTTAAGTAAAAATGATATATCGGATATTTTAGGCCGGGTAGATGAATTGATAAAATGGGTAAATACCATAAAAGATTATGCATTACAGCAAGCTTTACAGGGAGAGGAATTTCCTGGATGGAAAGTAGTTGAAGGTAGGAGTAATAGAAAATATAAGGATGTTGATAAGGTTGCTGAAATATTATTGGAGAATGGATATAACGAGGACGAAATTTATAAGCCAAAGGAACTTCAGGGCTTGACCAATATGGAAAAAGTTATTGGTAAGAAAAAACTTGGGCAGTTAATTAGTAATTTAATTGAAAAGGCCCAAGGAAAACCAACGTTAGTGGTAGAGAGTGATAAAAGGCAAGTATTTAATTCTGCTGTAGCAGACTTTCAGGAGGCTTAATATGACTAGAAAATCAATGAAACAGCGATTCAAGGACCATATGGGAAAAAGTAAAAAACTAACAGATGAGTTACGTAAAGAAGGTATTAATGCAGATATGAATAAGGACACTGGAGAAATAACTATAGACTTAAAGAGTATATATGAAAAATTTAAAAATCAAAAGGAGAATGATTAATATGTCAAATATAAAAGCAAAAAGAACAGGAACAAAGGTAACTACAGGAAAGGTAAGACTTTCATATGCTCATCTTTTTGAACCTCACGCCATAGAGGGAAATGAACCTAAATACAGCGTATCTGTAATAATCCCTAAGACTGATACAGAAACATTAAAAGCTATTAAGGCAGCTGTAGATGAGGCTAAGGAAAATGGAAAAGCTAAATGGAATGGTAAAATACCAGCTGCTTTAAAAACTCCCCTACGTGATGGCGACACCGAAAGACCAGATGACGAAGCCTATGTAGATAGTTATTTTCTAAATGCAAACAGTAAAAATAAACCTGGTGTGGTAGACCAAAATGTACAACCAATACTAGATGCAACAGAGGTATATAGTGGTTGTTATGGAAGACTTACATTAAACTTTTATCCCTATAGTGCAAGTGGTAACAAGGGCATTGCTGCGGGGCTTGGAAATGTACAAAAATTAGCAGATGGGGAGCCGCTTGGAGGCTTTACAAGGGCGGAAGATGACTTTGAAGCTATAGAAACAGCAGAGGATGATTTCTTAGGCTAATGGACACCTTGGCTATAGATGTGGAGACATACTGTGACTTAGATATAAGAAATGTGGGTGCTTATAAGTATTGTGAGCATCCCTCATTTGAAATAATACTGTTTGCATATGCCTTTAATGATGAACCCGTAGAAATCGTAGATTTTGCCCAAGGTGAAGAATTACCCCAAAAGGTTATAGATGCCCTTTGTAATCCAGCTATAACCAAAACAGCTTTTAACGCAAATTTTGAAAGAAATGCAATAAGTTCAGATATGTATTTTCCAGATGGTATGCCGCCGGAACAATGGTCTTGTACTATGGTGAAAGCTCTTACATTAGGATTACCCGGCAGTTTAGATATGGTAGGCAAGGCAATGCACTTCGAAGAAGACAAGCAGAAAATGAAAGAAGGTAAATCTTTAATACAATATTTTTGTAAACCCTGTAAGCCAACAAAAACAAATGGTGGTAGGGTACGAAATTTACCGTACCATGCACCAGAAAAATGGGAAACTTTTAAATTGTATTGCAAACAAGACGTTGCAGTTGAAAGAGATATAAGAAATAAGTTAAACAGGTATCCAATTATAGAAAAAGAACAAAGGCTATGGGAATTAGATCAACACATTAATGACAGGGGTGTAGGTACTGATATAGTTCTAATAGAAAAGGCTATTGAATGTGATACAAATTATAATAAAAAACTTACAGAAGAAGCTATAAATTTAACAGATTTAAACAACCCTAACAGCCCTACTCAATTAAAAAAGTGGATTGGTGAGAGGGTTGGCCATGAAGTTAAGAGTCTTACAAAGGACAGTATACCAGTACTTATAGAAAAAAATAAGGACGAAAAAGTAAAAAAAATTTTAGAATTAAGACAGCTTATGGCTAAAACTTCAATTAAAAAATATGAAACTATGGAAAGGTCAAGATGCGAGGATGGAAGAATAAGAGGACTTCTACAGTTTTATGGTGCCAACCGTACTGGAAGATGGGCAGGTCGGCTTGTACAGGTACAAAACCTCCCTCAAAACCATTTACCGGATCTAGATGATGCCAGAAACTTCATAAAAACAGGACAGTTTGAAGAAGTAGAGTTTTTATATGACAGTGTACCGGATACATTAAGCCAGCTTATAAGGACAGCTTTCATACCTAATGAAGGTAACAGGTTTATAGTAGCAGACTTTAGCGCTATAGAGGCAAGAGTAATCGCCTGGTATGCAGGAGAAAAGTGGAGATTAGAAGTTTTCAAAACTCATGGAAAAATATATGAGGCTTCTGCAAGTCAGATGTTTCATGTACCCATAGAAAACATTAAAAAAGGTTCTGACCTAAGGCAAAAAGGGAAAATAGCAGAGTTGGCACTAGGTTATGGTGGGAGTGTTGGAGCTCTTACATCTATGGATAAATCAAAGAGTATTCCAGAAGAAGAATTGCCGGGGTTAGTACAAAGCTGGAGAGCTGCAAACCCACACATTACTAAATTTTGGTGGGATTGTGATAAAGCTGCTAAAAAAGCTATAAGAGAAAAAACAACGGTAAATATGCAGTTTGGACTTAAGTTCATATATGACCCCGGAGTTTTATTTATACAACTACCTTCAGGTAGAAAATTAAGTTATATAAGACCCAAGATAGAAAAACATACTACATTTTCAGGAGATAAAATCACGTATGAGGGTATGGAACAGACAAGTAAGAAATGGAAAAGACTTGATACCTATGGCCCAAAATTAGTGGAGAATATAGTTCAGGCTACTGCCAGAGATTGTCTGGGAGAGGCTATGTTTAAAGTCACCAAAGCAGGCTATGACATTGTGATGCATGTACATGATGAATTAGTACTTGATGTACCTAAAGAATTTGGAAGTATGGAAGAAGTATGTAATATTTTTGGCGAACCTATAGACTGGGCTCCTGGATTACTACTTAAGGCTGATGGATATGAGTGTGAGTATTACATGAAAGATTAATATTTTTAAAAAAGGTGATCAAATATGGTTGGTAATAATATCAAACGAATAAGAGAACAAAAGTCAATTAGCGTAAATGAACTTTCTAGGTTAAGTGGAGTTAATGCAAGCTATATAAGTGCATTAGAAAGAGGTAAGAAAAATAATCCTTCCTTAGATATCTTGCAAAAAATTGCAGATGCTCTTGAAATTACACCAAAGGATTTAACCTCTGAACCATTTGCAAATGAAAAAATTCCACCTAATAAATTTAAAAGTACTTGCATAGATGCAGTAAACTGTTTTGGAGCCGAACCACAGAAAAGACAGACTATAGAAGAATGTTCAGAGCTTATACAGGCCCTATGTAAAGATTTAAGAGGTAAAACCCATAATGTAGAGGAAGAAATAGCTGATGTAATGATTATGCTCGAACAACTTACCTGTATTTATGACAATAGCAAAATAAACAAATTCAGGGAAGAAAAGATTGATAAGTTAAGAAAAATTTTAGAAGGGTGATTTTATGCAAATAAAAGTTGAAATTGATGATAAGGAATTACAGGAGGAAATAACAAATATAATTGCAAGAAAATTAACTGCCTCTTGGAGTGCAGAAAGAAATTTAATGAAACGTACCATAGCTGATTCGGTTAAAGAAGTTGTTTATAGTCAAAAAGAAGAAATAATTAATATGGTTGTAAGTAGAGCTTCGGCAGAAATAGTGCGCAAAGGAATACCAAAATTAGTAGATAAAATGATTTAATAGATTTTTTAGGTGAATAGAAAATAAATTATGCTCAAAAAGGAGGTGGTAATTTGGAATATAAAACAGAGAGTAACCAGAAAATCATAAAAATTAAATATGATGGTTCCATAACACTTGCCA
>DAIMMR010000416.1:0-3476 GCA_036720575.1 Clostridium sp. | reverse complement strand
TCTTTATTTACCTTTCTATGTTAAAGTAAATTATGATAATTTATTATAATTAAGGAGTGATTTTATGAAATTAGTTATTGCAGAAAAACCAAGTTTAGCTATGAATGTTGTTAAAAGTATTGGCAATATGAGTAAGTTTGATGGTTATTTTGAGAATAAAGATTATATTATAACTTTTGCTTTTGGTCATTTACTTCAACTTTATGATGTAGATAACTATTTTGATAGAGAAAAAACAAAGTGGAGTTTAGAAGAGTTACCTTTTGTTCCTAAAAATTTTAAATTTAAAATTAGAGATGATAAAGGGGTAAAAAAGCAGTATGAAATTATAAAAAGGTTAGTTAAAAGGAATGATGTATCTGAAATTGTAAACTGTGGGGATGCGGATCGCGAGGGTGAAGTTATTGTAAATAATATAATTAATCGAATCTTTAAAGAAGAAAATTTTAATAAGCCTGTAAAAAGATTATGGCTTCCTGAACAAACTACTCAAACTATACGTAATGAATTGAGAAATTTAAAAGATGATGGAGAGTATAAAAATTTATATAATGAAGGTCTTGCAAGGACTTATCTGGATTGGACATATGGGATAAATTTAACAAGGTATCTTAGTATAAAGTGTCAGTCTTTTTTACCCGTAGGGCGTGTCCTTATACCTATAGTAAAGTTTGTCTATGATAGAGATAAAGCAATAGAAAATTTTAAGCCTGAAACTTTTTTTGAAATAGGTGCTGTTATAAGTAAAGACAATTTAGAGATAAAAGCAAAACTTAAAGATAGACATTTTTTAGCAAATGAAAGAAAAAAGGCTGATGATCTATTAAATAGTTTAAAAGATAAAAAAGCTGTAGTTACTAAAGTTGAAAAAAAGGAAATCAAGAAACAGCCGCCTAAATTATTTTCCCTTGATACCTTGCAGAATAAAATGTTTAAAGATTATAAAATGTCTTTAGATGATACTTTAAAGCACTTACAAAAGTTATATGAAAGTGGATATACAACATATCCAAGGACAAATACCGAATATCTTGCAGATACGGAAAAGGAAAAGATAAAAGGTGTAATTACATCAGTAAAAGAAAATTTCAATGTAGACATAGATTTTAAAGACAAGAAATCTATATTTAACAGTAGCAAGCTTGAAAGCCATAGTGCAATTACACCTACAATTAAAATTCCTGATGAAAAAAATCTTCCTGAAGGAGAACAAAAGGTTTATACTGCTATAAAAAATAGGTTTATAAGTAATTTTTTAAATGAGGAAACAATAATCGAAGAAACCAGGGTACTTATTAAAATAGATGATGAGTCCATAGAGCTTAAAGG
Organism: Clostridium sp.; assembly: GCA_036720575.1. Taxonomy (GTDB): domain Bacteria; phylum Bacillota; class Clostridia; order Clostridiales; family Clostridiaceae; genus Clostridium_B. The sequence continues at coordinate 2,147 of DAIMMR010000416.1, read as the reverse complement.
TAATGTTATAAAGCAGCAGGGATTTTTAAAGTATGAGAAAATTAAAAAAGATAATGAACTTCCTGAATTTATAGAAGGTGAGAAATTAAATACTAAACTATCTGTAGATGAAAAACAAACTCAAAAGCCTAAAAATGTTATTGAATCTGAACTCAATAATTTTCTTAAAAATTCTTTCAAAAAAAAAGAAGTTGAAGAACTAGAAAATAGTAATGATGATGAAGAATATAAAATGATATTATAGGGCTGTGAGATAGGTACTGTTGCAACAAGAGCAGGGATTATAAAAAATGCTAAAAAATATGAGTATATAAAAGAATCAAAAGGACATTTAGAGTGTGAGAGTAAGGGAATAAGGCTCATAGAAGCTCTTGAAAAGCTCAAAATTGATTTAGATAAGGAAAAGACTGTTGAGTTTGGAAAACAACTTAAAAATGTATATAAAGGCGATATAGAAATTGATACTATAGTAAATAAAGTTAAAAATGAATTGAGCAATATAATTACTAATGGAAATAACATTAAAATTGATAAAATATACAGTAAAAAATATAAAATTTTAGGGGCATGCCCTGTATGTGGTAAAGGTAATATTATAGTTGGCAGGACAGGATATGGCTGTAGTAGATGGAAAGAAGGCTGTAAGTTTTTTATAGGCAAAACTATAGTAGGAAAAAATATAACTGAATCTATAGCAAAAAAGCTCATAAAAGATAGAAGGACTAATATTATAAAAGGATTTAAAAGCAAGACAGGAAAAAATTTTAATGCTGCTTTAAAAATAGAAAACGCACGTGTTACATTCGATTTTAGTGTTAAAAATGAAAGTTTAGGTGCGTGTCCCGTGTGCAAGGTAGGTGAGATTGCAAGTAATAAATCAGGGTATGGCTGCAGTAGGTGGAAGGAAGGCTGTAAGTTCTTTATAGGTAAACAAATAGCAGGAAAAAATATAACTGAGTCTATAGTTAAGAAGCTTATAACAGGTAAAAGCACAGGAGTCATAAAAGGGTTTAAAAGTAAAGCAGGTAAAAGCTTTGACGCTGTATTGATTTTAAAAGATGGTAAAGTTAACTTTGATTTTCAAAAGTTATAATTTCTAATAATAATTAAAAATGTATTATAAAAATTTGAGAATGTGTCCAGGATCATTTTTAATTGAAAAATATTTTGTAATATATTTTAGATAAATTTTTTCTATAAATATATTATTTATAAATTATATTAAAAGTAATTATCATAAATTATTATAATTACTTTTTTTGATCTTTACTTTATCTCAATTAATATGTAGAATTTATTTTATTTAAATCATGGTAAATTGAATTTTTGTAATATTTCTTGACTGGGTCTTTATTGCCTATTCAAACTATAGAACCATAGTAATCAATCTATAACTAAATTGTATCTTGGAATTAGACAGGATGATATAGATAATGTATACTGCTTTATAGAATTTTAATAAAATTTTTGTATACAAAAAATAAAAAAATATATATAATAAAATTAGAAAGTAAGAAAATAATAATTTAGGAAGGTGATTGTATGATTACTCAATTAAGAGAAAAATCTCAGATTACAATTCCAAAGGAAGTAATAAAGAAATTAAAGTTAAAGGTTGGGGATTCTATAGATATTGATGTTGAGGATAACAATATTATTCTAAAACCTGTAGTTATAGTTCCAAAAGATCAGGCATGGTTTTGGAGTAAAGAATGGCAGCAGGATGAAAAACAGGCAGATAAAGATATAAAGAACGGAGAGACTAAAAAATTTAATTCTGTACAGGAGTTGTTTGACGATCTTGATAATTGAACGTACTGATAAATTTAAGCGAGAATATAAAAAACTGCCCAATAATATTAAAGAATCATTTAAAAAGCAGTTTGCTAGATTTGTTGAATATCCATATGCTGAATTTCATCCTTCATTGAGAATAAAGAGAATACAAGGAACTAACGATATTTTTGAGATGACAATTACAATGAGTATTAGAGTAACATGGCAGTATATAGATAATGGAATATTACTCAGAAATATAGGTAGACATGATAAAACTTTAGGTAATCCATAAATTTAATTATCTAAAGTTTTATTTGTCCAAAAAAAAACCACCTGCTGTGCAGGTGAGTTCAGAAGAGCTTAAGCGA
>DAIMMR010000415.1:0-3483 GCA_036720575.1 Clostridium sp. | reverse complement strand
TCTATTTACACCTTTGACTTCATTTACTATTCTTCTTGAAACTTTATCCAGCACAGAAATTAGATATATAGATATGTTAATTTTAGATATTTTTCTTATTTAATATAGGATTATAATAACTCTTTATGGATTATATTGTCAAGGTAAAATTTTACCACAATGCTTTTAAATTAATTTTTATTCTATTTATTATTGTATTATCATCCCTATATTTACACTCCAAATATACAACATATGGATATGCTGTATTTGTAATAGTACATTTAGTATCACTATCTATCTTGAATCCTAATATATTTGTAGCATTACCATTATAGTCAATATTAAAATCAAATTTAGCATCAGAAATTATATTACTATTATCTTTTAATATAGCATTAAATTCACAACTATCTCCATCTCTTATTGTTATACTTTCATGAGTATCATCATCCCAATAACTATCATCATATGGAGTAACTTCTAGAGTATAATTATGTTGTGGTAATGCTACTACACTAGCAGAAATTGTAGTTGAATATGTATTATCATCTATTCCTACATAAGATATTGTAATATTTGCATTGCCCTCTGCTAATCCAGTAACTAATCCAGTATTATCTACTGTACAAATATCACTATTTGAAGATGTATATATTAATATAGGGTTTTCTACATTTGTTCCATTTACAGTAACAGTTGCAGTAATTTGAGACGTACTATTAATATTTACATTTAATGGATTAGGCGTTGCAGATACGATAGGATTATATGTTGCTGCTCCTGATGGAATCTCATTAATTAAATCATCCCCACTTTGTATAGTATCTTGTTTTGCTTGTATGACTAAAATACCATTTTTAGTATAGTCTACTCCCTCAACAGACCATGCCTGTTTAAATTTAATAAATCTGTCTGCTACCTTTATATTATTAGTTATACTATTGGCTTGTACAGTAATCAATATTTTATTTGCAGGTAATATTACCCACTGTCCAGTTTCTAAATCTATGGATTTATTTGTTATTATACTAATTTGAGGAAATATTACATTGTCTATAGCAAAATTAATATTATAATTAGATCTTTGGATTATGGCTCTATAATATGTACTATATCTTATATTACTGGTATCATCCATAGATATATAATTATTATCTTTATATTTTACAATGTTACCTCTTTCTATTGGATCTTTACATAATATTTTTAATTCTTCTATATTCTTATTGCTATTCCTATGTATAATTGCAGTTCTATATATATTATCTACTTTTATTAACTCTCCAAATTGTTGCAACATAAAATCATATGATTCATTCATATTAAAATAATTATCTATCATTATATTATCACCCTCTTTAGTCCGTAAATAGATACACAAAACTTGCGCCAGTTCCATCGTCTGAATCATTATCGCTCATTAATCTAATTTTCCTGGTCAATGAATCTATTCTGTTATTCAAATTTTCCGAAAATTGAGTGATGGACATATCCTCATTTTTCAAGTTTCTCATATAAGTTGGATTATTTGCTATAGATTCAAGGATTGCTAGTGCAGTTCTATATATATTTTTCTTATTTATATTAGATGTTGGAGTGTATTCATCTATAGAGTTAAGATTATTTTCCTGTAAATATATATTTAATTTATCATCATTAAGCATAATTCCCTCTATTTCCATTTTTAATCTATCTAAATTTGTCATTGTATCAACTTCTTTCTTTATAAAATAAAAAATATCCGAAAAATTATCGGATATTAAAGCACTAATATTTTCAATTTATCTGTACATCTTCTATCTGGCCACCATAACCTTGTTGTGCTTCATCATATTTATCATTAACTTTAATTGTAACCGTAAAATCATTTCTTATTGTTGCTCCAAAACCATTTTCGGCATCTACATAACTTGTAATTTCAAATTCGTTATCGCCTAAATCTTTAAACTCTGCACTGCTATATGAAAATGGGAATTTTGCTGTTGAAGGTGATTTTAAATTATTTTTTACAGCATCTTCAGCCATACCCCACAAATAACCTTTTTGTTCATCTAAAGTTAACTGGCTAAATGGTTTATTATCATCACTACTACTTCCACAACCTACTATGAAAATACTAATAATAAAGCAACAAATAATTAAAGGTAGTTTCCTTTTAAACATAATAATCCCCCATATCTATATTAAATTGTTTATACTTTATTAATATAATATTCTACAAAATTAAAGTAAAATCCTGCTAAATTGCACAAATTTTTAACATAAATTACTTACCTATACACTAAAATTTTTAATTTTAAGAATGTAGTAAAATCAACACTCTGCAAAACTTACTTTTCTCAAATTTCAATTTTAAGACAATTAAAATGCTAAAGAAGTATAATTGTATTCCTCAAATTTGCAATATCCTTAAAATGGCTCTATAAAGTTTAAATTATTCTGGAAATGAGTATTTTTTTGGTGTGTGAAAAAAGTAGTCTACTAAAGCCCTATTTTAAAGAAAAGGGGGAATCAATTTTTCAATAAAAGCAAAATTTTAAGAAGTACTTTATTCATTTTTATGCATTTATTAAGTATTGATTACAAATGATAATATTATCAATTAATAAAATATTGACTTACAACTTCGCTAAATATTATTTTTGCGAAGTTGTAACATATCTAAAAATATACATCAACCATTGATATTACTGGATTTATAGCAACTTCACCTTTTTACAACTACATTAACCTTATTGAGAATACGATAAATTGGTAATTATTCTACCTTTTATTACCTATTATTACATTAATTATAGTATAGTTCTCCATTTATTGTTAATGTATAAAGTTACATAATTATTGCATATCTATGTATATTCTGTATACCTATTTGATATAATTAATTATATTAGGGTATCTTGACATAAATATAAACACTTAATTACTTAAATTTTTTTAATTGTTAACCAAATTTTTTTAAAAAGTTGACAAACCATAACAGAAAACTTAAAAAGAGTTATTTAATACTACATATCATCTTTGCTTATATTTCGTTATTTCTAATCTATAAATATATCTTTTTATTTTATATAATACTATAGAAATAAGACATTCCTAGTATTTATTTTAACTCTGTTATATTACCATCCTTCATATCTTGACTATCCTTTAGGTTATTATCCTTATTGGCTTGTATTGCTTTTATTTCTGTCTCTATATCATTAACATATGGACTATGTTCTATAGCACTATCAATGCTCATAAGATTATTATTATATAGATTAACTATATTATTTACTAATTCAGTTTCGTTGCTTGGTATACTCATGTTAAATGTACAATCTAGTAATCCATCAACCTGTATTCCCTTATACACCAATAGTCTCTCTATCTGTTCCCATCTACTGTAATATCCTTGCTTTAAATACTCAGCACTCATACTGCCTTTAAGCACTGGCAATGTGTACATCATCCTTATACTTTCCTCTGCTAGGTTAGCAGGATTACTACTGCCATTCA
>DAIMMR010000414.1:0-3485 GCA_036720575.1 Clostridium sp. | reverse complement strand
GATAAAATACAAATTTTAACATACAAATTAAATTAAAAAGAAGTTGACAAATTAATAAAAATATGATAACATGATAATAATAAAAGTAATAACTTGATTGAGCAAGTATAAAAAGGTGTTAGGCTCAAAGCGTTACAAGGCAATAAAATGCCTTGTAGGTCATAACAAAATTATATTAAAAAAATGGAGGATTTAAAATGGGAAATCTTAAAAAATTTATGGGAGAATATGCCTATAACATAATTAAAAATATTGCAGTTGATAATGAAGCATTACGCAAAGCATTAGTTACTCCTCAAAACGCTAGGAATGTTTTTTCAGATTTGAATGAGTTTGAAATAAAATCATTATGTTTTGAAATAAGCAATAATAATACAATAGGCAAAATAAGAGAAACAACACAAGAAGAAATAATAAAAGCATTTAATTTAGTTGGATATGATAGAATAATATTTGATGATGAATTAGAAATTGCTGAATGTCGAAAATATTATAAACAAGGCGAAGTTATTTGCACATATAATAATTTACAATCACGTATGAACGAGTATCATATGTTAGTTGCAATTAAATCAAATATTGATAAAATAGAACGCTCAAAAAATCCACAAAGGGATGATGAATACGGAACAAGTATTTTAAATATTCAAATAGCAAAAAATGGATCACATATGAGTATAAAAAATAGATATAATCATACAGTATCACAGCCAGATAGCACATTGAACAATAATTTAGATACTCTTTATATGGGATTACAAAGTATGGTATTAGGTTATTATGGGTTTGCAAGTTTAAGTAATAAAAAATCATATTATAAAAATATCGTTAATATTGGGAATGTATATCTAAAATATCATACAGAAAAAAATAATATATATTATGGAGCGTTTGTTCTTGATGGTATAAATGGAGTAAGGTTTGATGATTCAAGCAGATATTATATAACAGTAGGTGGAAAAGATAATTATTACAATGAGCCTATAATATTAGATTTTAAGAACAAAAAAGCAATTGATATTTCTCAAGATAACAATAATTTAAACGGAAGAATCCCTTTATTGACAAAGGCAATGCAAGAGGGCATTTTATCAAGTAAAAATAAAATAGAAACCGATACATTAAAGGCAACATTTCAAAATACAACAAAAGAACTTTTATCAAGTAGAAAAAAAGCTTTGAATTATATACATGATGCATACGGATATGATTTTACAAAACCATATAAAGTTACTGGTTTTTTAGGAACATTCACAGCAAAAAGCATTGAAAAGGAAACTGGAAGTAATACAGGGATATTACTTATATATTCAAAAAGAGAAATGAAAGTATGCGTATTGGATAATGGTAAATTTTATGCAAAAGATTTACGACGTGCATATGACTATAATATTGACACTTTTTATGGTCAGGGAGATTTTGAAGAAGTTAGAAAAAGTGGAAATACAGCAATGTATGTTATTCAACAAGAAAAGCAATACATCGGAAAACCAAAACCAGAGGAAAGAAAATCTTATTATTCTCAACAACAAAAATCAGAACTAGACAAAAGCGGTTACGATTTAACAGAAGTTAGAGCAGAATTATCACGCAAATTAAAAAAATATAAGACAGAAAAACGTGCGAAAGAAGCTTCAGAGATTGATTATACACAAGATATAACAGATATAGAGAACTCTTTTACTGAACTAAAAGAGATGATTATATCAAATTTAACAAAGGCAAAAACATCTAATGATTATGAAAGGATTAATAATGTTATAAAATATGAATTTGTATGGATGGTTAGAGATATAGAAAATATAAAAATAAATGCAATTGAAAAGAGTTTTTCAAGTGTAGATTCAGCAAAAAATAAGATTAAAGAAGTAAAAGAAAAAATAGCTAATTTTAAGTCTAAATTAGTATAATTCAAAAGGATTAGTAATATAAATAATAATATAATATAAAATATAAGGAGGGTTAAAAATGATAACATTACAAGGTAAAAATAATTATAGTATAGAACATGACGAGGCTGGGACATGGAAAATAAAAATAAAACAAGGTCAAGAACTATTAACAGATGAAATTAAAAAAGGTTTAGAAGATTTTAAAGAAACAGTATTTTTTAATGACTTATCATGTAAACATTGGTTCTTTGATTATAAAATTAATGATGTATGGATTGAGGGGTTGAAAGTAGATTGTAATAAAATGATTATTGATATTGGATTATACCAATAAATAAAATATAGCATTAAAATTATACAGAGATATAAAATGCTATATACATATAAAAATAAATTAAAATAGTATGGAGGTTGTAAAATGAATTCTATAATTAATAAAGAATTTGACGTTGGCGATGAATTTGTCGGCATGATAGATGGAGCAAAATTTTTAGTTGTAAAAGTGGGGAGGGATTGTGGATTTTACGGAACTGAAAGCGGAAATTTGTTTCAAAATAAAAATATATATGTAACTTTTAAAAATGTTGATACTGGTTATATAAGTCAAACAATTTTAGAAAATGCACAAAGATTATTATTAAAAAGAGAATGCTTTTAATAAGATAAAATGCATATTTTAACCACTAAAATGTAAAAATAAGTGTTGAAGTTTCAAGGTTTTAAGAGTATAATAAAATTAAAAATATAAAAATAGGAGGATTTAAAAAATGAAAAAATTATTTTATGAATATGGATCAAGAAATCAAAGGGAAGTTGATTTAATGTCAAAAAATGAAATTGAAAAAATAATTGATGATTTAGATGTTGTCGAAATTTATAAAATAGCTTACGAAGAAGCAAATGGATATAGTTTTAGTGGGACAGCGTATGCCTGTTTGGATGTATCAGACGGGGAAATTTATACAAAATGGTTGCAACAAAATAATTTTACTATAAATAATTTTACAGAAGTTATATTGTTAAGAATGGACACACCAATTGACTTGGTTGGTGATATAAATGACATATTGAACGATGAAGAAATAGAAGAATATAATAATTCTGAATTTTACAGTTGCGAAGAATTTGTAATTGATAAATTTGGCGAAGATGAATTAGAAGAAAGAAAAATAAATATTATAGAATATTGGGCAAGTGAAACAGGTTTAGAATGGGATAATATTCAAGATCAAATTGACGAAATTTATGAAGATGCGATAGAAGATGATGAAGAGTTTTAAATAAATATAAGAATAGCTTAAATGCTATTCTACCAGTAAATAAAAATAGTTTATTGATTGGTAAAATAGCATTTATAAAAAATAAATTAAAAGGAGGAAATATTATGTTTGCTATTAAAAATAAAAACAATCAATACTTAACTAGAAAGAATTTGTTTGACGATTACAGTTTCACAGACAATGATAACTTTGCTTATGTTTGGGGTAAGATTGCAGAAGCTGAATCAGTAAGAAATATATTAACAGATTATCAAAACATAACTGATCTTGAAATAGTAACATTATAAAAATAAATGCAGAGGTCATAGAATCG
>DAIMMR010000413.1:0-3528 GCA_036720575.1 Clostridium sp. | reverse complement strand
CGCCCCTGGATAACGATTTCTAAGTTTCAGATGGAGAAAAAACTCCATCTGAAACCAAGAACTCTGTTTATATTTTTATTATACAGGGAAACTTTGACAACATTATGTCAGGTTTGATTTCATTTCTTGATAAATATTATTCATTTTTTTGCATCTATTTTTTATAATCTCTCTTACACGAAGAGGTTTTATTACCTCCACATATTCCCCATAGCCAAGTATCATGGAATAAATCCATTCATCCTCCAAAAATTTAGTATTTACTATGATGCTTCCGTCTTCTTCAAAAGTTATTTCATCCTTATCAAAAGAATCTTCTACCCTGTACCTAACTTTTTCTGAAAATTTAAGAGTAAGTTCTGTAGGTAGTTTTTCAACCTTATTCATGCTTAAATATTTTTCATAGGAAATTCTACCTTTATGAATCTCTTCATTTAAAATACTCAAAGTATCCATTCTAGAGAGTTTAAATATCCTGTAGTCCTGTCTTAAATTACAAAAGGAAAATAAATACCATCCAAAGCCTTTAAATACAAGGGTTAAGGGTTCTACCTTTCTCGAAATATATTCACTTTTTGCATTTCTATAGTTAAAAGACATGCACTTCTCATTCTCTAAAGCCTCATATATTATATTATACTTTTCATTTTCTTCACTAGATTTTTTAAATCCCCAGGGCAAAGTATCTATAAATATTTGCTTAAAGTGCAAGTTAAAATCACTTTTCTTTTCATCCGGCACTATATTTTTTACTTTTTCAATGGCTAAATCCACGTTTTTATCATTTAAAACTTCATTTATATTTTTCAAAGCTTCTACTATAGAAATCATGTCATCTAATGTTAGAAACTGATGGTTGATTTTATAATTATCCATAATGTAGAATCCCCCATTATTGCCAGGTTGAGATACTATAGGAATTCCTGACATATTAATTGCTTCAATGTCTCTATAAATAGTTCTTACAGATACCTCAAATTTTTCAGCCAATTCTCCTGCAGATATTTTCTTTCTATTTAAAAGCATGACAACAATTGCAATAAGCCTATTTATTTTCAAAACTAAAAACCTCCATACATTTCTATTACAGTTCCTCTCCTAAATCAATATCCATAATTGTCTTTTCTATTACTTTTATTCTTTCTTCTTTTAGTTCCAATAAAAATTCGATATAATAATTCTGCCATTCATATTCTAAAGTATCTTTATATAGAAGCAGTTTCTCATCCGTTAGTTTAAAAGAATTACACCTTAAATCATCATAGAATACATTTTTACCAAGTACAGCAAGGGACATGTCATCAAGTGATCTAAATGCATCTTTATATTCATCGCCAAATAAACATTCTAAATTCAAAATGTCCATGTAATCTTCAAGAGAATGTACATTTTCACTTATAATTTCAAGCTTGTCTTTAACATCTTCACATTTTGTAATCTCATCCACAACACGACTAAATGCATAGTTATCCATTTTCCTGCCTTTTTTTAAAATAATGCACTTTTCTTCATCATTTTCTTTATCTATAACAACCATATTATAAAGATTGCCGCTGCTGCAGGCAATCAAAAACCTAGTTTTAAATGAATTCTCATACTTTTTTATATAGCCTATAAGTTTCAAGTTTTTTATATTAAACTTGTAAATAATTTTACTAAAAGCTCTATTTACAATTAAAGATATCTCCTCTTTGCTTTTTCCTAAAAGCCTTTCACTTATTCTTTTAAATTCATCCATTGATATTGTAAGTTTCTCCTTACTGCTATCTGATAAAACTAGAAAAGCAGACTGATCAATAAGTATTTCAAACACATTTATTGGAGCTTTTATAATATTTATTTTATACTTTCTTCCATAATCTCTAAGTAATTTTCTTATAGCTTCCTGTGTGAAAAAGTTACAAAACTCAGTTTCAATCTTCAACTTTTCAAGATATTGTTTTATATAATAAATGCCTTTTATATTCATATTATCAAATACAAGGGGATAATCCATAGTGCATGTTACATCCTGTGCTGCAAAAATTATATCATAGCTTTCAAAGAAATAAGGTAATACAGTATCTATCATATAATTATATATTTCATTTGGAATATGAAGCTTGTTTTCTTGTACTTCTCTATAAAGTTCTTTGCACTCTAACACAGATTTTTTAAGGATTTCAATGCCACCTTCATACATTTTAACTATATCATCTTGAACCATCAAAGAAAATCCTTTACTGGAATTTGCCGAACCTTTAATGTATGCATTTATTGCATAGTAAATTGAATTCAAAATATGAACTGCTGTATCCTCTTTTATAGAACTGCTTTTACCTTTTGTATATCTTACTATTAGATTTTGGAGAATATATAGTGCATCTGCATTTCTATTTTTAATAAATTCTTTCACTATTCATTGTCCTCCTCTTCTTTCATGTCATCAATATCTTTACCATTTCTAAAATTATCTACAATTTTAGAAATACCTTTGCCTTTTACAAGTTCCATTGAACCACCATAAACTGTATTGTAAAAAAACATTATAGTTTTTAATATTTCATCATCACATAAAAAATCTGACGTAGAATTTTTCACATAATGAAATACTTCATACATATCACTAATTGTTTCAACTAAATTGTCCTGATTTACATAAGAAGATTTTCCAAGCTCCTTTATAATAGATTTCATCACATCTAAATTTAGCTCAATCCTGCCTTGAGCTTTTAATGCATTGTTTCTGGTCTTTATTATATCTTTTGCATCTTTGACACTAAGAGCAAGATTATGTGTTCTAAGGTCATCATTTAATTTAGAAATTTCAATTATACTGTTTGATTCCTGTAACTTACTGAGTGAATTAAATATTTCAGGTAAATTCATCGTTTTTCCTCCTAAAAATGAAAATAAAGTGCTTGACATAAAGCTCATTTTGTGATATAGTAATATTGAGTAGTTATATACATGTGCGATGGTTATTATAACACATCTCTAATTATAATTAAATAGATACTGTGCAATTTACTATTTTTTATAATATCAAATCGATAAAATTCATTATAGTTTATATATTTTTACTTATCAATGAATCTTACTTAGTGGGAGTTTGTTTCTCCCACTAAGTTTAGATGAATTATCTAGGGGCGTAGCTACTGTTATCTCCCACTTTGATAGAAAAGCAGATATCCCAAATCTTTGATTTGGTGATAGTCGCTTTCACAGAGTGCGTGGGAGTGTTACAGTAGGTAGCCATCAGATAAAAATAAAATCCAATTAAATATTTTGCATTTGGTTTAACAAAATATCTAACTGGACTTTTAACTTTAACTACACGCAGTCAAAAATTCATTTACGACAATTCAAATGCTCCTGTGTACAACTGATAATACTTACCCCTTTGTTCAATTAAATCATCGTGACTTCCTCTTTCAATAATTCTACCTTGTTCTAGTACCATAATTACATTAGAATTTTTAACTGTAGAAAGTCTATGGGCAATTACAAATACCGTTCTTCCCTTCATAAGCTTATCCATTCCCTCTT
>DAIMMR010000412.1:0-3541 GCA_036720575.1 Clostridium sp. | reverse complement strand
AAGGAGGTTAAGGAGGAAAAATGAAAATTGTTAAATATGTAAATAACTACAATGTGATTAGCAAATTCAAAAATATAATTTTAATGGCAGCTATTTTTAGTCTTTTTTTTCTAATATCGTTTAATGTACAAGCAGCAAGCTTTACTGATAATCAAACAGTAGATCCTAATAAAACATGGACAATTAAATTTACAAGTGATATTGGATTTGACGATTTGACTAAACAAGGTATAACAGTAACAGACAGTAAAGGTACTAAAGTAAATGTAGGATTACAGCTGGGACAAGATGGCAGAACAATTAAAGTGACAGCACCCCAAGGTGGATATACAGCAGGGGAAAGTTATATATTGAATATTGGAAATAAGGTGCATTCTACAAAAGGTAAGATTTTGAATAAAGAATACAAATTGAACTTTAACATTAAGAGTAATGAAAATAAAATCTTGAGCGGAAAAAAGATTAAATCAGGTAGTCTATCCATAGATTATGATATTAAACAAGCCTTAAGTGATATAGATAAGTTTAAATTGAACACTTTAAATATACCCGTAAAGATAGAAATAGATAATCTATCTTCAAGTAATATGATAATTGACAAATTAAGTGAAGAGAAAGCAATAAGTTTAATTAAACAATTAAAAGGTAAGGATATAAAAGTAATATTAGAGCCCTATCCTTGGATAACTGGTGGAAAGAGTGAAACAGAGTGGAATCCAGATAATATAAGTACTTTCTTTTCAAATTGGAAGATGAATGTACTAAAACCATTAATAGATGATATTGCAAATCCATACAATGTAGATGCACTAAATGTAGGAAGCAACTTTGTAAAAATAGAACCTGAAGAAAAGAACTGGTGTGATGCTATAGATTATGTTAGAACATATTATAAAGGATTAGTAACCTATAGAACCAATAGGTGGGATACGGCATCCTTTGATCCTAAAAGTATTACTAACTATGAAAATAAGCTAAATAATAAGCTGTTTTCAAAATTAGACTTTATATCTATTGCGGCTTATTTTGAGCTTACAAATAATGATACAAATACCGTTGAAAATCTTGTAAGCGCAATAGAAAGTTCACAGATATCTGTTGATGGACAAATTAGAAACCAACATATAAAACGAGAAATAAAAAACTTTTATGATAAATGGAATAAACCTATATTCTTTGGAGAACTTGGTTTCCCTAAAACTGATAAAGCATCCTGCCATCCATGGAAGCCATTGGAAAATAGCACTGTAAATAATGTTGAGCAAGCTAATTGTTTTGAGGCTTACAAGATAGAGTTTGAGAATGAACCGTGGGTTTTGGGGTTTTCTGTATTTTCAATAGGTAACCAAGAGGGAGATAAAAAGTATTACCCTAGTGAACAAAGTACATCAGTTATTAGGGATTGGTACAGTAAAGAACAGTAGGTGAATTATTTTTGCTATTAATTTCATAAGGGGGAATTGCAATGAAATGGTTTAATAATTTAAAGGTAATTTAAAAACTCATAACTGGTTTTATTATAGTAGCTCTTTTTATAGGTATAGTTGGTGCAGTTGGTATAGTAAACATGAGAAAGATAAATTCTAATTATAATACAACATACAACAATGATTTTATTGGTATAAAAAATCTTCAGCAGGTGTATGTAAATACTTTAACTATGCGTATTTCGGTTATGAGAATAGTTGAAGATAAAAATGTAACTGGAACTACTGATGCAAAAGATGTAGCTCAACGAATTATAGATAATAGTAAATTGTTGTTAGAATATAAAAATAACTATTTAAGCAATTCTCAACGAAATTCATTTAATTAATTGACTAATTATTTAAAACAATACGAAGACTTGGATAGTGAATCTACTAACACAAAAAATTTAATATCTGAAATAATTACAAGTTCAAAACATATAGATGTTTCAAGTGAAGAGCTTTCTGCTGTAGTAGAAAAATTATCATCAAAAGCTGAAAATGTAGACAGTGTAGTAACAAAAATACAATCTGGAATTGAGGAAACAAGTTCATCTTCTGAGGAAATAACAGCTTCTGTAGAAGAAGTAGATTCAAGTATCAATCAATTGTCTGCAAAAGCTGTGGAAGGAAGCAATAATGCAAACAAATTTACTTGCACTTAATGCAGCCATTGAAGCAGCAAGAGCAGGAGAGCAAGGTAAAGGATTTGCAGTAGTTGCAGAAGAAGTGAAAAAACTTGCACAGAAACTTAATGAACTGGTGATGAAATTTAAGATATAATTAACTATGGTTACATAGCCTATATTTTCTAATTTGGTGCGATGTCAGAAGTAAATTTCTCATTTTAATTTGTGATTTTTCTTGACATAGCACCATATTCTTTGCTCTCTAAGAAAATATTTTCTGAATCCAGTAGTATAACAAATATAAAGTAAACAGTACTGTAGTAGGGACTACTACAATTGTTACATTTATATATTCTTTCCATGGAACCCTAATATCATTTTCCTTTAGTATAAACATCCACATTAGTGAAGCTAATGTTCCAATTGGAAGAAGTAACGATCCTATATCGCTGCCAATAATATTAGCTAAATAAATTGTTCTTAGTGTAATTGGATTTAATCCCATATTGCTTAATGTTATAGTACCAATCATTAATGCTGGGTGATTATTAAAAATATTGGATAGGACAGAAATTAATCCTCCCATTAAAAAACTTGCATGAAGAAGACTTTTACTCACAATTGGTTTACAGAAGCTTATGAGATAGGCTGTTAATCCAATATTATTCAAACCATAAATAATCACATACATTGAAAAAGCAAATAATAAGATATGCCAGGGGGTTTTCCTTAAAATATCCTTTGGATTTGTCCTTAAATAGTACCATCTCCATATTAGTAATATAATTGAACCTGATACTGCAACAATTTCTATTGGAATTCGAAAATAGGATGCAACAAATAATAAGCAGCGTATTACAAAAACAAAGGCTAATATTTTTAACATAAAACTTTTTCTTTTTTCTTTTGTATCAAGAGACAAATTTCCTTTAAAAGAATGAAACTTCTCTGTAAAAAACATTTCATCAAGTTCTATTGTTGGTTTTGGAAGAGTACGCGGCAGCTTGCTTTTTAGTATTAAAAACATTAAGCAAGACATAAATAAAAGCCCCAGTGTACCAGGAATAAACATCATTTTCGTATAATTATAAAGTGTCATATTTATA
The DNA here is from genome assembly GCA_036720575.1 of Clostridium sp. Lineage (GTDB taxonomy): Bacteria > Bacillota > Clostridia > Clostridiales > Clostridiaceae > Clostridium_B. Next base: position 337 of record DAIMMR010000412.1, on the reverse strand, counting down.
ATATTTAATGAGATTAAATTGGTTATATTACTTACTCCTATCGGTGTACTTGAACCTGTTGCAATTAATGCCCCACTTAGTAGATAAGGGATAAATTCATGTGGGTATACAAATCCAAAGTTTCTCAATAACAATATAAGGATAGGTGTAGTAATTAAAATACTACCATCATTATTAAAAAGTAAGGTCATAACAAAGCATAATAATTGTATATACCAATATAACCGATAACCTGATCCCTTTGCGAGCCTTGTTAGTGCAGCTGCAACCCAGTGAAAGAAACCAAAACTCTCTAGAATAACCGCCATAACAATGGTTGATATGATAGTAATAGAAG
>DAIMMR010000411.1:0-3542 GCA_036720575.1 Clostridium sp. | reverse complement strand
AGGAGGAATGAAAAATGACTAATTTAGAAAAAGTACAGTTTCTGTATAATACTCAAAATGCTACAAAAGATGATGTGTTTGATTATGTGAAATCTAATACGATTACATCAACTGATTACAAGACAATTACTGAAGAAGATTGTCCTGAGCTACCCTTGGATATAATAATTCAAAATAAAGTGCAAGAATTGGAAAACACTTGCATGGCTGTAATAGCAGGAGGATTTGATTCCAATTGTCTTGGGACTGTAAGGCATTTTGATACAGATGGAAATAATATAGGATTTATTCAAGGACTAGTTGCTAAAGCATCTTTAATAAAGAGTGGAGCAACTATTCAAGATAATACTTTAGATTGGAAATCATCTGATGAGCCAGTTTGTCATGCATTTACACCAGATCAGATGATTTCTCTTGGAGTAGATTTATCAACTTTTATGACAAGTAATATTAAAAAGAAAGAGCAGTTACAAGCATATGTAAAGACCTTAACTAATATAAATGATGTAAATGGTGTTACATGGGACACAGTAATTCCAGCATAGGGGGTTTTTATGTTAAAGAAAGATTTGATTCTAGTATTTATAATGGGTTCTTTATATATGGTATTGGAAGGACTATGGCGTGGATGGACACATATATCTATGCTTGTAGTTGGAGGTATTGCTGCTTTTCTTATAGGGAGACTCAATGAACATCCTAAATTTTACGATAAGAAGATGTGTCAGGAATGTTTGATCGGTACTGTTATAATTCTTATACTGGAGTTTATCTCAGGTATGGTTCTAAATGTATGGCTAAAGCTTCATATTTGGGATTATTCTAATACTTGGGGAAATTTATATGGACAGATATGTATACCATATGCAGTAATATGGTTTTTATTAGTGCCATTAAATGTATACGCAGATGATTATTTGAGATACAGGTTATTTGGAGAGAAAAGGCCACAAGGGTTATTAAAAAATTATATAGATTTATTTATGGGTAGATAGGACTAGAGATAGTCTTTTTATTTTGTTTTAAAATGAAGATAAGTAAAATAAATTAGCAATGTAAATATTTTCATGAAATATCCCAGTCTTATACAAGGATTAATACTTGTCGACAAAGTGATGGTAAGTGAGTACTATGATTTTAGAAAATAATATTATTATATTTTTTGTTGAGAGGAAGGTGATATTTAATGAAGATTTTAGGTATAATTTTTACTATACTTGGTGTATTGGGAACTTTTATTAGCTATCATGCTAATATAGGTGCTAAATTAATTTCAGTGACAAGTTCACTTGGAGTACTGTTGTTTGGCATAAGCTTTTTACTTGCATATATTAATTTTGTATCGCTGAATAAATTGGATAAATTGGATGACTGCAGAAGAATTTATAAAGAGAATAAAGGAAAAGTTGTTTAGATAGAGTGTTTTTATTATATGATCTTGGCTAAGTCCCAAGGTCTTTATTTTTATTGAGATTTTTTCTTAACATTTAAGAGATTTTTATTTATAATAGATAGTAAAAACTTGGAGATGATAGAATGAAAATAAGTCAAGAATGTTGGCATTGTGGATGTGAAAAGTTGGATTATGAAGGAAATAAGTATTGTTTATTTGATTCTACATCAGGTCCAGTAATTATGAAAGATGAACCTGATAAATGTTTATTTGTTGACAAATCTAGCGATGATTTTAAAAAGGTTTATAATGAATTTCACAAGAAAATTTCATAGTAGAATAGTAATAAACGGAGTTTTGGAGAAATCCAAGGCTCTTTTTTAATGCAGAAATTTAAGGAGGCTGAGAATGAACAAGCATATATTTAATACTATAATAGCAGGGTTAGGAGGTGTGTGTACGTATGTTTTTGGTGGGTGGGATACTCCAATAATAGTTCTATTTTATTTTATGGGGATTGATTATGTTACAGGACTTATGAGTGCAGCAGTACAGAATAGATTAAATTCCAAGGTTGGATATAAAGGCATTGCTAAAAAGGCATCTATTCTTATAGTGCTTATAGTGGCAGTATTATTAGATAGACTTCTAAACAATGGATTATGGGTTTTTCGTACTCTTGTTTGTTATTTTTACATAGCAAATGAGGGTATTTCTATTTTAGAGAACTGCGGTAAATGTGGGCTTCCACTACCAGAAAAATTATTAAAAGCATTAGAACAATTAAGAAAATAAGAAAGATGTCAGTTTTTGAGTCATCTAAATACAATAAAAACGAGGAGGTATTTGTATGATTAAAGGTTCAGATATAAGCAATCTTAATGGAAAAGTTGATATCAACTTGCTTAAAAATGCAGGACATCAGTTTGTTATATCAAAGGCAACTGAAGGTGGTACCTTTAAAGATAAATATTACAATGACAATATTGCCAATACAAAGGCACTGGGATTGATTTCAGGAGGATATCATTTTGCTAACTTTCAGGATAAGGCCAAGGCCATTCGTGAAGCCAACTTTTTTAAAGAAGTTGCATCAGGAGCAAAACCTGACTTTGTAGTCCTGGACTTTGAACAACAGTGCAGTGGGGATATGACAGATGCATGTCTAGCATTTTTGGATATTATATCCGATATAGCACCAGCAATCATCTACTGTAATCCAAGCCATATAAAAGCACACCTAAATAGTAAGATAACCAAATATCCACTGTGGGTGGCACACTACGGAGTTAAAGCTCCAAATTTTACTCTATGGGATAAGCACTCAATATGGCAGTTCACAGATAAGGGACAGATATCAGGTATAAGTGGATATATAGATCTTAATTATATGACAGAGGATTTTTATAATTCTCTAAAGGGAGGAAAGAAGAAAGTGAAAAATATAGTAGTTTACAATTATGGACCCGACCAGAATAGTGCTGAAATACTTGCTGACTATCTCAGCTGTCCTACTATTTCTAACAGCAGAAAGTTTGATTTTAGCCAGGTTGAGAATGTATACGCAGTTGGTGGAAATGAAAAGCAGTATACAAGTTATTTGACTAGATTAATTAGTGGTAAAGACAGATACGCAACAAATCAAGCTGTACTTGATTTTATTAAAAATGGAGGCAAGTAGACAAGACGTTGTTTACAACATGTATTGTAAAGTCAATGCGAAAGTTTAATGAAAATGTAAAGTAAAATAAAAATTTATGGAGGTAATTGATAATGGATTATGAAAAAGTAGTAAATGATATCAAAACAAATAACAAAGAGGAATTAATAAAAGATAATACTCAACTAAGACGAGAGCTAACAGAATTAGATACTGTGGGAAAGTTGGCAAATTATTTAAAAACTTTAGATCAGAGTAAAAAAGTTTATGTATCGTCAGGCTGTATGAATATTATTGTAAGACCCTGCGATGTAATTGAAAAAGATGATTCTGTTCATATAGGATAAATATTTAGATTCTCATTTTGCTAAATAAAAAGTAAGATGAGAATTTTGCCTTATAAAGCTAGTAAAATAGCTGCTTTATAAAATTATCAAAATAATGGAGGTAATAAATATGATAAATGTAAATGATATTGTAGCAGTAGGT
>DAIMMR010000410.1:0-3560 GCA_036720575.1 Clostridium sp. | reverse complement strand
TAAAGATATTGTTCCATTGCATACTTCACATATTGTTACATCCAAATTATCACCCTCTTTCTACTGAATTTTTTGATTTTAGTTTTTATTTAATCTACTAATTACACATTTGAATTATTTTAATTTCCTTTCAGCTGGTGATATCCTTTTATTTATTTCCGAAATATTATTAGAAATACATTCTAATTGATATGCCAATTGTTCCACTGCTCTTAGCACGCTGTCTGCATCTGGAGTTCCTACCCCTTCATTTGGTTCAATGCCAAACAACTTTTTATTTATTTCTACAGAATTTTTATTAATTTTATTAGCATATTTAATAGCTATGCTTAATGCTTCTTCTAAACTTTTTTGCGGTCTTTCACAAGGGCTGTCAATTTCTCCACAGTTTATATTATTAATATCCATTTAATTTTCCCTTTCTTTTCTTGATTTAATTACAAGGTGTAAATTTAAGTGTTACATTAGCTGTTCCTGTAAGTGTTGGCACAAATTTTATATAGTTTGCATTTAAACCATATAATGAATAACTAGCTGAAGTACTTGCTGTAGTTGCTATCGCTGGATAAGCTGTTGTACCTGTACCATCTTGTTTTGCAACATTTAATGGGTAAAAAGTGCCTGTATTTGTTTCTTTAGCATAAACGGCTATTGAAAAAGTTCCTGTGCCACTATTTACAACAAACTCTAAACTACCATTTGTATAATCTGTCATATCAATTATAGTTGCATTTGCTTCTGCCACTGAAGCTGATATTGCTCCGCCAAATAAAGTAACTGTCTGTCCTTTTGATTTTTTAACAGGTAAAGGATTCATGTCACCTATTGCATTACCATTTATTAAAGCTTGAATATTTGCATCTATCATTATAAAAACCCCCATTTAATTTTATTTTAAATTATTTGATTTCTAGTTGTACCTATAGTGAAATATAAATGTGTTCCATCAAATTCTAAGTTTCCACTGTTTTGTCCTGCTGTAACTTGTCCTGCCGGTACTAGACTTGAAGCTCTCAATTTAACACTACTCATAGGTAACGTAATTGGTCCTAAACCACCATTTAATGTAGAAGCCCCTCCTACTCCTGTATTTGTATAAAGTAATGCTACATCTACTAATACGCCTGCTCCTGTAAATGCTGGTGAAGCTGTAGTTGTGACTGTATCATTTATAACCGTAACTGTTCCTGTTGATGTTGTATTTAATACTGCAACTGATGTTGTAATCATAGCTACCATTGCTATTGTTGCATTTGCTGAATCTGATACAGTAACCTGTCCTATTATCTGATCGCTTGTATGGCTAAATGATATAGAACCGCCTAAAGCTATACAAACATTATTAGGATTATCTAATTTAAAAGTAACTCTATTTGCTATAAGTGAACCTTTTGCTGTACTGGCACTATAAAAGCATCTTGCACTTGTACCTGATGTTGAAACATTACAAGTCCCATCTTCAAAATAAATCTTACTTGAAACATTTGTATTAGTCCAATTAATAGCATCTCCACTAGTTGAGTTTACACTTGAACCCAAGAACTGAAGGTTTTGTGCTCCTGTTCCATTAAATGAAAGTGTATTCCCTGTGCTTGAATTTAATACTATATTGTCAAGCACAATTGTTCCCGTAAAATCTGCTGTATGATTTCCTGTAATATAAACTCCAAATTTAACAGGTGACGTAATATTTACATTTGCTTTTAAAGTTATATTCTCTGTATAAGTACCTGGAAAAACAAATATAGTAGTTCCTGAGGTTGCTGTATCTATCGCCTTTTGTACTGTTAAGAAAGGTGTATTAGCACTGCCATCGCCTGTAGTATTATTTCCGCCTTTACTTACATATAAATAATTTGTTGGTTTAACAAGTCCTGCCCCTGCTGATATAAAAGCTAATAAATCTGCTATATTCACTACTGTACCATCACCTTTATACATATTCCCTGTCATTGGAGGAATATTGTCTATTGTTGGATTGCCCATTATTTCTCACCCCTATTTTTAGGCATTGGATTTTCTTCACTCTCAGGTATATCAAATTGAGTGAAGTGTTTATTCCATTCTTTCATGAATTTTTCTTTACGCTTTTTCATCTCTTCTTTATGCTTTTTATATGCTTTATTTCGATTATGTAAAAATATAATTGCTAGTATTACAAATATAATACTAATAGCTATAGCACTTACTAAGTATAGTTTTATATATGGTAATAGATTTAATAAGTATTTAGACATCTTTATTCATCTACCTTAGTTATTGTTCTTTCATCTTCTGCTAAAAAGCTTTGAATGTAAGCTTTCTTCTAAACTTGATAAAACTGTTTTAGGAATTCCTAATTTTTCGCCCTTCATTTTGTCCAGAATTTTTTCTCTTTCCATCTTGAGTCTTTCATCACCTGTAGAATAAAATTTCATCATTAAATCTTGCAATATAACTGCATATACCATGCTATGTGATTTAATAGCTTCAAGGAAAGCAGAAGCAAAATATAATTTTTTATCATAAAAATGCTTTATTGCCTTGTCTATATATTCATTATTTGATAACGTTGGATCTTTAATCTGTAAGAACGCATCTGCTTTAGCTTTTAAGCCTTTATATTCTTCTTCACTTAATATTACTTGCATACTTCCTCCTTATTCTTTACCTAGTGCTTGTATCTTTAACATCTGTATTAACAGTTTGCCCACTAAATCCTCTGATTTTTCTTCATCTTCTTTTGAGGGATCGTTTTTATCGCTTACAATTATAAGTTCATCTAATATATCAGTGCTCTTTTTAAAAGCATCTCTCATTTTCTTTAATTTCTCTATATCCTTATCCATACTTTCTCCTTTTAAATCTACATTACCTAAAAATGTATTATTATCTCCTATGCTTATGCTCATAATTACTCCTTACATGATTTATTAAAGTTCAAACATAACGCCTTTAAGTTTTATCCCACTGTTTTTTAATTCTTTCTTTATATTCTCTATAGTTGTACATTCAGATATATAATAGTTGCCTACTTTAACAGGAGCCTTTAAACAAAACATATCATGGTCAGAGTTCCCGTCTTCACTACCTCTGTATCTATCTCCTACTTTTATATCTTGAGGTTCCACAGCTTTCCATTTTTTATCTCTATAAACTTCTAACATATTAATTCTCCTTACATGATTTTCAGATTATTTTTCTTTAAAATAACTACAGTCTGGGCATAAATCTTTAATTCCGTTTCCACCCATCATTAAATTTACGCTATTTTGCATATCCACGAAAGCTTTATATTGACTATCTCTAACAAACATATGTCTACATCTAGGGCAAACGAAAACTGATTCTTCGCCTTCTTTTTTAAGTTCATTTTTATTTTTTGAGAAACTTTTTGAGAAATTAAGCAATAATTTTCACCTCTTACATGATTTCTAAAAATTGTTTTTTATTCATAACTTGGATCTTTCCACCATAATAGACACGCCTTGGAAATTTAATAAAGTTTATGTTGACCACACTACTACTGAAACATCTACAATTAAATATTCCACCCGGCGCATATTTGCCGTATGTTCTTT
>DAIMMR010000409.1:0-3560 GCA_036720575.1 Clostridium sp. | reverse complement strand
AATTCATCTAAACTTAGTGGGAGAAGCAAACTCCCACTAAGTAAGATTCATTGATTTGAATAGATTAAAAAAACTGCTGTTGCACACCATTGCAACAGCAGCATTAAAGGGATTAGATATGTTTAAGTTAACACCAATATAAAAAGGGACTTCTTTTGGAAGTCCCTAATTAACACATCATATAGCTATATCAATTTTGTAACAACATAGCCTAAAAATTACTAATGCATTAATCTTTCCCTCCGAAAGATTATTTCAAAAGTATAGGCAGGTCTCCTGACTATAGGATCATCCTCTTTAATTCCTTCCCGGAATACTCCAGTGGAAATTTAAAATCGTCACCCAATACAGTAGCGGGGGCTGTGATGGAATTTCACCATTTTCCCTTTTAATTACCTAAGTAAACCACATACTTTAATATTTGATTATGCTTACATTATATATTTATGTCATTCATTTGTCAAGTAAAATGCAATAAATATTTTAATTACAAAAAAATTCTGTAATAATGATTCATTGATATTCTACTCTTCCTCTAAAGATTTTTTATTTGACTTTGACTTGCCAAACATCTTCTCCCAGTGATGTCCAACTATTAATCCTGCACAAAAATTTGCCACGGAAAAAGCTCCTACTTCTGCATCACCAGGTAATTCAACAAATGGATGGTGATTCTTACTTGACATAGTATTTACTTTATCGTCAGTTCCACCAGCCTCCATATGATGGCTGTCCATATATTTACCAGCTCCAAATATAGCAATCAATAAAATTAGCATTACCGCTAAAATAGCTTTAGTAAATCCATCTATAAACTTAATGCTTGTATCTTTTTTATTTTCTATATCTACTGCATTTGTAGTTGATTTCATCGCTATCTTGCCTCCTTAAATTTCCGTCCAAGTACATCTGGCATTAAATCAGGACGTCTGCTTACCATAACCTGCAAAATTATAGCTGTAAACACTGCCTCACCTATGGCCAGCGGTATTTGAGTAGGACCATAGCCTGCAAAAAATATCATCCACTGCTTGACTATAGGTATATGTCCATGTAAACTTATTGCAAGTTCCAAAGCTGCTGTCAAATATGTAACTATATCTCCTACAAAACCTGCCACTCCAGCTGCAAGCCATATAGGACTTTTAAAATGCCTTAAAACCTTCCAGCAAAAATATCCTGAAATCCCTCCTGCAATACCCATGGAAAAATCATTGGCACCTATAGTTGTAATACCACCATGTCCCAAAAATATGGCTTGAAAAAACAATCCAATAGCCGAAATTACAGCAGTAGCCAGTGGTCCTACTACAATAGCTGCTAGTGGTGTGCCACAAGGATGAGAACAAGAACCTGTTACAGGTACAGGAAAGTGCATACAAGAAATAACAAATACTGCCACTCCCATCATAGCAAGAAAAGGTTTATAATATAAATTTTCCTTAACTCTTCTTTTAATCTCTTTAACACCTGGTACAATAAACATGGCACTTACTACATACCATGTACCCCAGGCCTGTGGTGATAAAATTCCATCTTCAATATGCATCTTTTATAAGACCTCCAATTTTAATAAATTGCATCGTTTACTATAGAGTAAACGACTTTAACCCTCCTAGACTAAACTAAGAGGGTTAAAATATACAATAATAAATTAATATACTAAAATTAAGTCACCTCCCTATCACTCGTAGAGCTTAACGGTTTCTAAACAATACAGGCAGGTCTTCTGACTTAAGATCATCATCCTTATAGCCTTCCCAGTTTCCCAGTGACATATAAATAAGGACTCCTTTTTCACAGCGGCGGGACCGTGCAGACTTTTCATCTGGCTTCCCTTTTTCAGCATAATAATGCACCTATATCTTTTTTATATTCTTTTATGATAATTACTGTAAAATTACATCATGTAATTATTTACATTAATTTTCTCACAATTTTTCTTTTATGTCAAGTATGATCTTTAATGTGCCTATTATAGTAAACAAGCTGCATCTTGAGTCTCGATATATTTTTCCAGCTCTCCAATAGAGTTTCCAACAAGCTCATAGACAAGATACTCCGGTTTTACAAAATCCAGCAGCCTTTTTACACAAGTGTCTGTAAAGGGCTTGTGACTGTCTATATTAAAAACATGCATATACATTTCTTCACTCACTGGAGGCAAAGTAAAGTCACTTCCCCTTGTGCTATTTATTTTCTCCATTACATATTCACCTGATAAAGAACAATTAAGATGTATACCCTTTATTAATTTTTTTAATTCTCCCAAATTTTTTACAGTATCTATTATATATTCAATTCCCTGCTTTTCACTTTTAAGATGCAAATTTGTATTCATTAAATGTGATGTATCCAATACAAATCCTTTATTTGAATAATTAACTTTATCTAATAACCTATATGCGTTTTCATAACTTAACATGGTAAATCCAGGCCACCACTCATTTTCAAATAGTAATTTTATGTTTGTATCTATACCTTTAAAAACTTCATTTATTAGATCACTAGCAGCATCTATAATCTCTTCATCAGTATACGTAAAATCATAATTGAAAACATGCTTTTCTTGTACATGAGCTACATGAAGAACAGCATATTCTGCACCGATCTTATCAGCCATTTTAATCTCTTTTTTGTAGTGCTCTATCATAATTTCTCTGTTAGTACCGCCATAATATTTTTCAACAACATCCAAGCTTTTGAATTGTTTTAAAAGTTCTTGTGTATTATTATTCCAAAAATCTAACCATGTAGGATAATACTTTAAATGGACACCTTTAACAAGGTTATATGGAATAATATTTTCATCTAACCCTATGGGATGCAAAAGTTCAATACCATTCATTTTATGTTTTCTTAAAAAGTTTATGATATTATTTTTATTACAATCAAATCTTTCAACATCATAATTATATGTAGATAAATTCATTAGCTTTAGCATTTTCCACATCTCCTATTTACTTTTAGTATTTTCGTTTACTACACAAATTTTTACAGAGGCATTGGTACCCATAGTAATCTGATTTTTTAATTTTTTAGAATTGTCAAATACAATTTTTACAGGTATTTTTTCAACTTTTCTGTTATGCTTTCCGTCAGTTGAATATGCTGTGGAATTTAATGCATCTTCTGTCATTTCACCTATAGATTTTATTTTTCCTTGAAATTTTTGTGAACCATATTCATCTATAGTTATTTGAACAGGTTGTCCGACCTTCAATCTTCTTATTTTTGTTTCGTCTATCTTGGCAGTAACATAAAAATTTTCAGGATCTGCTAAAAGTGCTGCAGTTTTTCCTGGAGATAAAGCTTCTCCTGCATTTACTTCTTTTTTTACAACAATGCCGTCAATAGGTGATTTTATTAAAGATTGCTCTATGCTAGAATCCGGGAGATTACCCATATCCTGACGCGCCAATATTTCATCTTTGCTAACTAAATCTCCTTCATTTACATTAAATTGTAATACTTTTCCTTGAATTTGTGAACCTACTTTAATCACATGTTTGTGTCAAGTTCTAGTGGGCAATTTATTTTTTTGATTTTTCCATTACAAC
>DAIMMR010000020.1:8569-22835 GCA_036720575.1 Clostridium sp. | reverse complement strand
ATAATTATAATTATAGTTTCCCACTTATTTTCAATAATATTCTATAATTGATTTTTAAGTATCCAATATATGAAAATTTACATATTTATATATTGAGGTGGTTTTATGATAGCAAATGCTGTATTTGAAGGTGGAGGTATGAAGGGAATAGGACTTATAGGAGCAGTATGTTGTTTTGAAAAAATGGGATATAAGTGGAACAAGTTTGCAGGAACTTCTGCTGGAGCGGTAATAGCTTCACTTTTAGCAGTAGGGTATAGTGGAGAAGAATTGAAAAATATAGCTATGAATCTAGACAGAGATGTATTCTTTAAAAAAAAATGGATAAGAGAATTTTCCTTAATTAAAAAATCCTTTACACTTTTTAAAGATAAGGGAATATATTCTTCAGATGCTGTGAAAAAATATATAGGAGAGCTCATATCTAAAAAAGGAAAAAGAACTTTTGGAGATATAAGTGTAGATGAAAAGTCACCTCTTAAAATAGTAGCATCAGATATAACTAAAAAGAGGATGATAATACTACCAGATGATTTAAAAGAATATGGTATAGATCCTATGAAGTTTGAAATAGCGGAAGCAGTTAGAATGAGTATAAGTATTCCCCTTTATTTTAAACCGGTAAAATTTTATTATAAAGGGGAATGCAGCTATATAGTTGATGGAGGTATACTCAGTAATTTTCCAATATGGATATTTGATACAGAAGAAGTCCCAGAGTTCCCTACCATAGGATTTAAATTAGCTGAAGATGATGTAAACTATGGAGAATCAAAAAAGATGGATTTCATATCTTACTTATTTGATATATTTGGGACTATGATAGATAAAAACGAAGAAGTGTATGTGAAGGATAAATATGCAGTTAGAACTGTATTTATTCCGACGTTAGGAGTTAGAAGTACAGAATTTAATATATCCAGTAAAATGAGGATGAAACTTTTTCAATCAGGATACAGTAGTGCAGAAAGGTTTTTGCATCTTTGGGATTTTAATAATTATATAAGGGATTATGTAAAATAGAACATGTGAGATTATTGAATTATATTAAAATTGTGATAATATTTATTTATAACACAATTTTAACAGTTTATGCCTAGTAAGGGGAGATATGCGATGAATTTTTACGTTTATAATACAATGAGTAGAAAAAAAGAAAAATTTGTTCCTGTAAATGAAGGAAAAGTTGGAATTTATACTTGCGGTCCTACAGTTTATAATTATGCTCATATAGGCAATTTAAGAACATATATTTTTGAAGATATATTGAAGAAAGCTTTTGAATATGGTCACTACAAAGTTAAGCATATTATGAATATAACTGACGTAGGACATTTGCAATCTGATGCAGATACAGGTGAAGATAAGATGCAAATAGGGGCTGAACGTGAAAATAAAACTGTATGGGAGATTGCTAAATTTTATGAGAATGCTTTTTTTAAGGATTGCCAGAAACTTAATATAAGAAAACCTGATATAGTTTGTAAGGCCACAGATCATATTCAAGATATGATAGACATAATTAAGACACTGGAGGAAAAGGGATATACTTATACATCAAATGGAAATGTGTATTATGAAATTGATAAATTTAAAGATTATAATAAACTAGCCAATTTAAGTATGGAAGAATTAGAGGCAGGAGCTAGAATAGATGTGGATGAGAATAAGAAAAATCCGCTGGATTTTGTACTTTGGTTTACAAATTCTAAATTTAAAGATCAAATAATGCAGTGGAATTCCCCTTGGGGAAAAGGCTTTCCTGGTTGGCATATAGAATGTTCTGCTATGTCAATAAAATACTAGGAGATAAAATAGATATACACTGCGGTGGAGTAGATCATATTCCAGTACATCATACAAATGAAATAGCTGAATCAGAAGCGGTACTTGGACACAAATGGGTAAATTATTGGATGCATGGAGAATTTTTGGTATTATCTGATGGCAAAATGTCTAAATCAAAAGGTGATTTTTTAACTCTTTCTAAAATTGAAAAGGAAGGCTTCTCACCTATGGATTATAGATACTTTTGTCTTCAATCTAGGTATAGGAAACAGCTTATGTTTAGTTTTGATGCATTAAGGCAGGCACAGATAGCTTATAAAAAATTAAAGGAGAAAGCTGCAGATATAGTTTCAAGTGTAAAAGAAAATGAAAGGGCAGATGAGGAACTTGTTAATAAGTATAAAAATAAGTTTCAGGAAAAGATAAGTGATGATTTGAATATACCAAATGCATTTACCGTGTTATTTGAAGTTATAAAAGATAATGAATTGACAAATAAGGAAAAAAGCTTACTTATAGAAAGTTTTGATACTGTTTTTTCACTGGATCTTTTAAAGCTAAGCAATCATAATTTAGAAAAATTGGATTCAGAAGATATCAAAAGACTGATATGTGAGAGAAATGATGCAAGAAACCACAAGGATTGGCATAAGGCAGATGTTATTAGGGATGAGCTTAAATCCATGGGAATAGATATAATAGACTCAAAAGAAGGGACTAAGTTGAAGGTTAGAAACAGTTAGATTAGGGTAAAAAATTAATAGGAAAATGTGATAATAAACTTTTTCAGAAAGTATAAATATATATACAATAGATAGAGGTATGTTTATGAAGAAGTTTATTAGTATATATAAAATTAAAAAGAAAACCATTTTGTCTGTATTGGCATTTTCCTATGTAACTGTATTACTTTTATTTGGGCTTATCTATTGGAACATTGCAAATAATTCTAGAGGAGATTTTTTTGTATTTCAAAAAGATATAAATATGGCTACAAAAATAGATGCATTTAAAAAAAATCTAAACATTAAAATTGAAAGCAGAGAATTGAAAAGTGATGTGGAAGATTTAATAAATTCTGATGAATACAAAAGGCCTTTTGCAAATTTAGAAATTGTAGATGATTCAGGTTCTTATATAAAGGTATTTTCCTTTGATAAATGTTTAGGAAAATTATGGGCTAACTATTATAGTACATTGTTAAAAGATAAGGGCGTAACCCATATAAGCGTAGAAGATATGGGAGAAGATAGGGTTAATAGTAAATTTAGCAGTTGTAAATTAAAAATATGCTTTTATACAGTAAATGAAAATGAAATGTACAAAAGTTTTAATTGCTATAAAAGAAGTCAAGCAAGTCAGTTAAGAAAAGTAGATACTAAATATATGTGGGTAAATGACTATACTATTCTTAAAAGTAAATTTTTTAAAGAAGAATACTATTATTATCCACTAAGTTTTTATTTTTCAAAACTTGTTGAAAATTCCATATCATTTTTGGACAATAGTCCTCTGGTGCTTAAATCAGTGGTTTATGGAAATTTCAAATATCCAATAGAGAATTTTATATATTTTAGTGCTGTAACTATAACCACATTGGGATATGGTGATATTTTGCCTAATTCTACTATAGTACGTTTTATGGTAATTATAGAAACTATACTAGGGATAATAATAGTAGGCACATTTACTTCCTGTTTATTTTGGAATAGAAATTAAGATGAAATTTGTTGTGATATAATTTATCTAGAATTAAATGTATGTGTATGAGGAGATGCGTAATATGATGAATACAGTAAAAATTATAAGGTCGGATGAATATAAGACAAGCAGATGGTCGGGAGGGACTACTACAGAGCTTTTAATATATCCTTATGAAGCAAAATATGCTGATAGAAATTTTAAATGGAGGTTAAGCTCTGCTAGAGTTATAGATGAAGAATCTGTATTCACTCATTTACCTGGAATTGCTAGAATCATAATGAGCATAGATGGAAATTTAACTCTCCATCATGAGGGATACTATGAAAAAGATTTAAAGCCTTTTGAACAGGACAGTTTTATGGGTGATTGGAATACTAAAAGTTTTGGAAAGGTAACAGATTTTAATTTAATGATGGCTTCTGGATGCCAGGGAAAAATAGAGACATACACTTTTGAAGGTAAAAAAATGTATGAAGAAAAACTTAATCAAGGTGAGTATATTAATAGAGAAAAAAATATAAAACAAATTACATATGTATTTTATATTTTGGGTGAAAAAGTGGAAGCTTATATTAGTGGTATGAAGGTGTATCTTAACAATAAAGATACATTAGCTGTAACCACTTTGGTTAATGGTGATCCCTTTAATATTAAATTTTGCAATAAAGGTGAAGAAGACATTAAAGTTATAAAGACAGAAATAGCGTATTAGTTATATGTAGTAAATAAGAAAAGGCCTTTAAAAATATTATTGTTTTTGGGGCCTTTTTTATTTAAAAAATTTAAATATAGGCACATAAATTATGTGTAATAATTCTATTTAAACAGGGTAAAACTATATTAGAAAAGTTGCTTAGCAATTTTATAAGAAATGTGAGGGAGGGCTTAATAAATTGACTGTAGGATCTCAAGTAAAACAGACACTGGCTGTTCTTAAAGGTGCTGAAAGTACTTTGAGAGTATATTCTCTTCAAGAGCAGGATAAAAAAGTAAAGAATGTATACAAAGAGGCACTGGATGCTGTAGATGGTATTACAAAAAATCTAAATGATAGATTAAAATATTTAGAATATGAAGAGCCTCAATATAAGCAGAACTGATTTGGGGGAATAATATATGAAAATTTGGATTATAATTTTGTTAAAATCTACGGTATTATTTTTTATTACCTTGTTTTTTATAACAATATTGGAAAAAAAGCATCCCAGTAGGATATCTTCTTTTAATTTTATAAACTATAGTGTAATAGCGGTTTTAATAGCACTAACCTGTACAAATGTTATATATAACTGGGTAATTGGTATACTGGCCATAGTTGTATGGATGTTATTTCCATTAATTTTAGAATATGCTTCTATGAAAAGTAAGTTTATATGTAATTTACTAAAGGGTAAAGGAATTGTAGTTGTAAAAGAAGGAAAAGTAATGGAAGAAAATTTAAGTAAAATTGGATACAGTGGTGAAGACTTATTAAGGGAACTTCGCTCAAAAAATGTATTTAATTTAGCAGATGTGGAATTTGCCGTGATGGAGTCTACAGGAGATATAAATATACTGATGAAATCAGATAAAAGGCCACTTACTCCAAAGGATCTTCAGATAGAAGTATGTCAAGAAGGAGCACCGCAGACTGTAATATTGGATGGAAATGTAATAAATGAATCC
Source organism: Clostridium sp. (assembly GCA_036720575.1). Taxonomy (GTDB): domain Bacteria; phylum Bacillota; class Clostridia; order Clostridiales; family Clostridiaceae; genus Clostridium_B. Next base: position 17,678 of record DAIMMR010000020.1, on the reverse strand, counting down.
TTGAGCAATTTAGGACTAAATCAAGGATGGCTTGATGTACAATTAGAATCTAAAGGAGTATCTTTGGATAATGTATTTATAGGTCAGGTTAATTCAAAAGGCGAGCTCTACATAGATTTATTTGATGATTTAATTCAAACGCCCCAATCAAATGTTAGAAAAATTCTCTATGCCAATCTGGAAAAGGCTCAGGCAGATCTGATGGCATTTGCACTTGAAACTCAAGATAAAAAGGTAAAAGATATGTATAAAGAGGATTCTGATATTTTAAAGAATGTATTAATAAAGTTAAAACCCTATTTACTGAAATAGAAGGTGATAAAATGTCTAATAAAAAGAATAAAAAGCTGACTCCTGTACAGCAGGAGTATCAAAATTTAGCTAAAACAAAAGAGATAAAAAGAAATGTTCTTAAAAATAGTTTGAAGGCATTTTTGGTAGGAGGAAGTATTTGTGCATTTGGCCAGGGACTTCAATTTATATTTATAAAGTATTTTAAATTTACAGAGGCCAATGCTGGTAATCCGACATCTGCAGTTTTAATAATAATTGCTGTATTACTTACAGGGTTTGGAGTGTTTGATCACATTGCACAATGGGCTGGAGCAGGAACATCTATTCCTGTTACTGGTTTTGCAAATTCTATTGCGTCTGCTGCTATAGAACATAGAAGCGAGGGATTTGTTCTTGGTGTAGGAGGAAATATGTTTAAAATTGCAGGCCCTGTAATAACTTTTGGAGTTTTTTCTGCTTTTGTAGTTGCTACTATAAAAGTAATTATTAAATGGTTAGGTGGGATGTAAATGATTCAAGGTCATCAATCATGGGTATTTGAATCTAAACCGACTATACTTGGATGCGGTGCAGTAGGAGGACCATTTGAAGCAAAAGGTGCTTTAGCTAAAGATTTTGACTTGCTTCATGAAGATATATGGCTTGGGCAGGATAGTTTCGAAAAATCTGAAAAAAAGTTATTGGAGGAAGCTTGTCAGATTGCTATAAAAAATGCAAAAGTAAAAAAAGAAAGTATAAATTTTTTCATAAGTGGAGATCTTATGAATCAGATAGTTATCAGTAGTTTTGCTGCTAGAACTTTAAGCATACCGTATTTAGGTATATTTGGAGCTTGTTCAAGTTCTATGGAAGGGTTAGCTATATCGTCTTTGCTTGTAGATAATGGTGCAGCAGAATACGTTCTTTGTGGAACATCCAGCCATAATGCTGCTGCAGAAAAACAGTTTAGATACCCTACAGAGTATGGAGGGCAGAAGCCGCCTACAGCTCAATGGACGGTAACAGGAGCAGGAGCTGCAGTAGTTGGAAAAGGTACTGGGCCTAAAGTTACATCAGCTACTATAGGTAAAGTAGTAGACATGGGAATTTCTGATCCATTTAATATGGGTGCTGCTATGGCACCAGCGGCAGTAGATACAATAGAAGCTCATTTTAGAGATTTAAATAGAGATCCTTCTTATTATGACATAATAGCTACAGGAGATTTAGGGAAAATAGGTCATGACATAGCAGAAGAAATTTTAAAAAAGGATGGATTTAAGTTTCAGGAAGGAGTATTTAAAGACTGCGGAAAGCTAATATATAACAAAGATCAACCTGTATTTTCAGGTGGCAGCGGATGTGCATGTTCTGCTACAGTAACCTATGGACATTTTTTTAAGGAAATGAAGAAAAAAAAGTTAAATAAAATATTGGTAGTGGCAACAGGAGCACTTATGTCACCTATGTCATATCAGCAAAAAGAGAGTATACCATCTGTGGCTCATGCAGTATCTATAGAAGCATAGAAAAGAGGTGCATTCATATGGAAAAATTTCTTTGGGCATTTTTAGTAGGTGGAGGAATATGTGTAATAGGTCAGATAATGATGGACGTATTTAAACTCACGCCGGCACATACAACAACTACTCTTGTAGTAGTAGGAGCTGTCCTTGGAGGATTGGGATTATATGATCCTTTAGTAAAATTTGCTGGTGCCGGTGCCTCTGTACCAATAAGCAGCTTTGGAAATTCGTTAGTTAAAGGAGCCATGATGGAGGCAGATGAATATGGAATAATAGGTGTATTAACAGGAATTTTTGAGATTACTAGTGCCGGTATTTCTGCCGCTGTAATTTTTGGATTCATAGGGGCTTTAATATTTAAACCTAAAGGATAATTTAAAGGAGGTGATAATAAATGACAGTTGGAACTCAAATGCAGCAAGTAATAGCAGGAATTCAAAGTGCGGCTGCAACTATGAAGACATTTGAACTGGAGACACAGGACAAAAGTGCTAAAAAAGATTTTCACCAAATAGCAACAAATTTGGATGATGCTCTTCAAATACTTCAGGGAAGACAAAAGTTCATACAGCAAGAGGAACCACAGTATAAACAATGTTAATAATAAAAATATAATTAAGAAAAGACTTAAAAGTCATAATTATCAATTAATATGATAATTATGACTTTTATTTAAACAAAGATATGATATGTTTTATTTACATAATAAATATTATGTAAATAAAAATAAAGTAAACCTAAAAAGTTACTAAACAATAGTTGTAAATAAAACCAAAGTTACTTAAAATAAAATTATAAACCAATAATAGAATGGAGATTAACCATGATTTCAAATAATGAAGAAACTGTTCTAATTACAGGGGCTTCAAGTGGAATAGGACTTGAACTTGCAAAACTATTTTCTAAGGATGGTTATAATTTAATACTTGTAGCTAGAAGGGAAAACAAATTAGCAGAACTAGCAGAAGAAGTTAAAAAAAAATATAGTATTAATGTACATATAATAAAGGAAGATCTTTCGAAAATAGAATCTGTAAAAAATTTATTTTTGAAGGTACAACAACTAGGCATAAGGGTAACTACTCTTGTTAATAATGCAGGTACAGGTTACTGTGGACTTTTTCATGAAATTGATATAGACAAAGATGAAGAAATGATAGGGTTAAACATTGAAGCTATTACTTATCTAACGAAATTATTTTCAAAAGAGATGATAAAGTTAAGAAAGGGGAGCATACTAAATGTAGCATCTACAGGTTCTTATGAGCCAGGACCTTATATTGCGGTATATTATGCATCTAAAGCATATGTCTTATCTTTTTCTCAGGCTCTTGAAAATGAACTAAAGCCATATGGCATAAAAGTATGTACTTTGTGTCCTGGAGCTACTAGAACTGGATTTTCTAAAAATTCAGGTAAAAAAGATATAAAAAATGCTATGAGTGCTGAGAAGACTGCTAAAATAGCTTATAGAGAATTTATAAAAAACAAATCTGTTATAATACCAGGATTTTTTAATAAAATAGCTGTTTTATTTTGTAAGTTGCTGCCAGGTAAGGTTTCTGCGGGCATTGTTAGAAAAATACAAGAAACTGCAGCTAAGAATTTTTAAAATAAATACTTTAAAGTTAAAAAATAGGTAGTATAATAGTAATATAATGGTAATCGATAATACTATGAAATGAGGGATTATTTTTATGAAAGTTATAATAGATAGATTTGAGGGACCTTATGCCGTTTGTGAAAGAGAGGACAAAACTATGATGGATATAAAACGAATAAAATTACCCATCGGGGCAAAAGAGGGATATGTACTTGATATTCATGGAGATAAAATAACTATAGATGTAGAAGAAACTGAAAATAGAAAAAAACATATGGAATGTATCACTAAAGATATGTGGAATTAATTTTCCTATACTTATTTTATGGAATAAAACTATTTCTGCATTTATGCAGAAATAGTTTTATTCCATTTTTCACATCTTCCACCAAAGAAACCCACAATCTTTTTAGTACCTGATATTTTTACAACTTCACATCTATTAGGGCATCCCTTGCATTCAAAGCTTTTAGAGGTAAAACTAGCATTTGCTAAATTAAATCCATTAAAGTTAGTGATTTTATTATTTTTCTCCAAGGTTTCCTTTGCTAAAATAGCTGCACCAATGGCACCCATTACTTTAAAATTTTGAGGTATTACTACTTCTTTATTCAGTATTTCTTCAAAAGCAGTCTTCATTCCTATATTTGCAGCAACTCCTCCTTGAAAAAATATTTTGGATTTTATATCTTTGCCTTTTGCCACATTAGTTAAATAATTTCTAACAAGAGCATTGCAAAGGCCTTTTATTATATCAGAGTTACTATAACCTAATTGTTGTTTGTGTATCATATCTGATTCAGCAAATACGGCACATCTCCCTGCTATTCTTACAGGAGAAGTAGACTTTAAAGCATATTCTCCAAATTGTTCAATAGGGATATCTAATCTTTCAGCTTGACGGTCTAGAAAGGAACCTGTTCCTGCTGCACACACTGTATTCATTGCAAAATCTAGCACAATGCCATTTTGCAAAAGTATTATTTTAGAATCCTGACCACCTATTTCTATTATGGTTTTAACATCTTTATCTAGGTTCAGGGCGGCAACGGCATGAGAAGTTATTTCATTTTTAATTATATCAGCACCTATGATGGAAGCAGCAATTTGTCTTCCGCTTCCAGTGGTTCCAACTGCACTTATGTCCGTATCTCTATATTTATTTTTCAATAATTTAAATCCTTCTTGAATTGCATTTATAGGCCTTCCTTTTGTCCTCAAATAAAGTGATTCAAGTAAGTTCATATTTTCATCAACTATTACAATATCTGTGCTAACTGAGCCTACGTCAACTCCCATATAATACATTTTTTTTTCTCCTTTCAAGTAAATCTAAAAATGCTTCTATTCTTGTTATATATCCGGCTTCACCAGTCATTTCATCTACTATTAAGGTAAGGATAGGAAAATCCCTATCCTTTGATATAGTTGGAAGTATAGATTTCGATACAATTTCAGGCATACATCCCATAGGGAAAATCTGTATGGCACCATCGAATCCACTTTTATCTGCTAAAACAGCTTCTCCTATACATTCCCTTGCATGACCACCTATATAATAAGGCAAATATTTTTTAGAATTCCTTCTTAAACTAAGTGAATTCAACTTTAATGGAGATAGAGCCATGTCTTTAATCCACCAACTTGGAGAAAGATATCTAGCTGTAGATACTCCATAATTCATAAGCTTTTCTTCTATAAAAAGATTTGAGAAAGGTTCTATTATAGTATATATTTCACCGATTATAGCAATTTTTAAAGGCTTTTTATTTTTAGAGATTGGTACTTTGCTTAACTGTTCCATATATTTTTTTATAGTAAATATCATTTCCTCTGGTGAAGTAGTTTTAAAAGCTTTTAATTTGCAATCTTTTAATATATTTTTGCATTGTCCTTTTTTTATTTCATAACCTGATAATAACTTTACCTTTTTATCTATATTGTCCATTAGGTTTATTATCTTAAGTCCTTGATGTACTACTTTTAACTTTTCTATGGTATTTTTCTTACTAACTGATCCAATAGAAAGCAGTCTTCTCATAAGTTCTTTTAATCCTATATCTTTTGGATAATCTAGAACTATAAAATTTAAATTATAGCCTAATTTTTTCAATAGATTCATTTGAAGTTCACAGTACTCTCCAAATCTGCAGGGACCACAGCTCCCAACCATTAATATTGTATCTGCACCTTGTTTTATACTTTGTATATAATTTCCTATCATTATTTTAAAAGGAAGGCACATTTCCTCTGGAGAATAAAATGATCCAATTTCTAGGGCTTCCCTGTTGCTCAATGGTGGAATTATATAATCAACTCCAAGTCCATCAAATACAGCCTTTGCTGCAAAACAGGTATTGCCAAGGTGGGGGAAGGTTACTTTCATAAATTTGCACACCTCCTTTTAAGCATATCCGAAAAGGCTTCTAATCTAGTATTGAAACCTGCTTCTCCAGTTTGTTCATCTATTTTTAATATGAGCATAGGAAAATCATTTAGTCTGTTTTTTATGAGTTCAATTACTACGGAATCTATTCCACAGGCAAAAGATGAGATGTATATTATACCATCTACTTTTTTATTTTCTGCTGCATAAGTGGAAAAACCATAAGAATTTTTAGCAAAATGCCAAAATGGTTTTTTAAATAGATGATCTACCTCGTTATTTATTATGTTTTCATTTATACTTTCCTCTGTAACTATGCCGATACCAAGTTTATTTAATTTTTTTACTATATTCATATTGGTAAAACTGTCATATAAGTTGTAAGGGTGACTTACTAATGCAGTTTTTATAGGAAAACCACTGGTATCTAGTAATAACTTATAATTTTCTTGGGCACTTAATGCTTTTTTATAGGCAGTGTTTATTTTAAAAATGTTTTTAGTAAATATCAAACCAGATTTTAATAACCAGTTTCTACTTTTTGACTTAGAAAAAGCATATATAGGGTAGTTTAACAATGGAGGCATATTGGGAATGTCATTTGTTATCATTTCTGGAAGACCGCAAAATTTTGGACATATAAATTCTCTTTTTTGTATTTGCATTATTCTAGGAATAAGCATGATGTCACATTTATCCTTTATTGAAGCTGCATGACCATGAAATACTTTTATTGGGAGACATGCTTCGTCTACACAATATTTTGTTCCAAGGTTAAGTATATATTTATCTGTATCTTGGGACGTTATTATTTCAGCTCCAAGTTCTTTAAAGAACGTTTCTATAAAAGTGTGATATTTACAATACAATAATCCTTTAGGAATACCTAGTTTCATATATAAGTTGCTGCTTTCAATAGGGGGAGAAGTAAATAGAAATTTTTAAGCAGCTATTCCTCCAATCTTTTATAATTAAATAGTTACATTTGTATATTTTGCCATAATTGCTTCAATTTATTCAATTTTTACAAAATATTATTTTTACTTTATAGAATAAATATTATGTAAAGTAAAAGATAAACTTATCAATAAATCTTACTTAGTGGGAAAAGCGACTATCACAGAGTGCGTGGGAGTGTTACAGTAGGTAGCCATCAGATAAACAGATTTATTAACATGTAGATTGTACTGAAAAAAATATTTTTAAAAAAGTTTTCGACTATAAAATACAAGTTAAGAGTATTTTTATTTTCTAATTTTATAAATAAGAGGGTATATAATATCTGAAAATAAATCATAATTCTGCAAATATTACACAGAAAGATTAATGGCAAGAAATAGGAAAGAATAAAGTAGAAAAATGAATCCACAAAGTTATGCCCATATTGTGGAAATATTTCAATTTGATAAAAATTCAATTTTTCATACAATAAGATACATACATTCCTAAATTAAAAATGAATTATTTTAATTTAAAATATTCTTTTTCAAAATTTGAAATACAAATTGAGAATATTATCAATTGAAATACAAATTTAATACATAGGATATATTTTTACAAATTAATACATAGAAAGCATGTAGCATGAAATAGCACGTAATTTAAAGAAAACCTGTGACATTAATCATCATAAAATATAAGAATAAAAAATAATTAACAAATTATTCATACAATATAAGGACATATAAAGAGGATTTTGAGCTAGTTTTATAGAATATTAACTTCGCTAAATAACCATTTAGCGAAGTTATACCTAATTTTAGAGAGGGGAATGGCCGCATGCAGTATAATTTAAGTAATATTTATAATCCTAAGCTTCCAGCATGTTTGAATGACTTTTTAAATTACCTTGGAACTATACGAGGCAAATCAAAAAATACACAGGATGGATATCAAGTTGATTTAACCATGCTTTTTAGATTTTTAAAAATCTACAGAGGAATGGTCAAAGAAAATTATGAATTTGAAGATATAGATATAAGTGATATAAGTACGGATTTTATACGTAAAATAACTTTAAGTGATTTATATGCATTTATATCTTTTACTGAAAATTACAGAAATAATGGCAACTATGCCAGAGCTAGAAAAGTAGCCTGCTTAAAATCATTTTTTAAGTACCTTTTTAGTAAAGCTAAACTAATAGATGCAAATCCAGCTTTAGAACTAGAATCTCCTAAAATAGATAAGAGGAACCCTATTTATTTAAGTTTGAAGGAAAGCAAAATTCTTTTAAACTCTATAGATGGTAAATTTAAAGAAAGAGATTATTGCATCATAACCTTTTTCTTAAACTGTGGAATGAGACTTTCAGAACTTTGCAGCATAAATATATCAAAAATTAAGGAAGATACGTTAACTGTAGTAGGAAAAGGAAATAAGGAAAGAACTATATACTTAAACAAGGCCTGCCTGACGGCTTTAAACAAATATCTTGAAATTAGAAACAAGGATTATGATAAAATAAAAGATAAAGATGCCCTTTTTATAAGTAGAAATTACACTAGAATAAATAAAAGATCTGTAGAGATGATGCTTAAGAAATATTTAAAAAATGCGGGTCTTGATAGCAACAAATATACGCCCCATAAATTGAGACATACAGCTGCAACTCTTATGTATAAGTACGGGAATGTAGATATTAGAAGCCTTCAAAAAATATTAGGTCATGAAAATGTATCTACTACTCAGATTTATACTCATGTAGATGACGAACAACTGAGAGAAGCAGTGAATTCAAATCCTTTAAGCGATGAAGAAGAATGAAAAAAAGATACGTCTGTTCCCTATTTTCTCAAAGAACAGACGTATCCTCTACTTCTTTACCTTTTTAATTTTTATAAGCCCGGGATAATCTTCACAAGTTATATCTTGATATTTTTCTCTATCTGCTAAAATTTCCTTTAATCCATCTATGTCATCAATGAATTGAACATTGATTTCGTCGTCTTTTAAATCTGATTGTGAATTTTCTTCATTATCTAATTGATAATGAGAGTCATTAGTATTATCTGCGCTCTCTGAAGACTCTTCATCATATTCTCTTATTTCATCTTTATCATCTATAATTTGGTCAATTTTTATAGCCTTCATATCATACCCTTCCATTTCAAGACATTTTCCGCAGTTGTCACACTTCTTATTTGAATCTAAATCGCAGACTTCACATTCGCCGCAGTTATCGCAGGATTTTTTTTCATCAAATATACAGTACTTTCTATTCATACATAATACTCCTTTTAAATTTTATATAGATAAGTATATTAATAAAATTAGTATAGAACATAAGTTTGATATTTGTCAACTTATATGATATAATTC
>DAIMMR010000020.1:5960-8469 GCA_036720575.1 Clostridium sp. | reverse complement strand
ATAAAATTAGTATAGAACATAAGTTTGATATTTGTCAACTTATATGATATAATTCACATAAGTAAATTAGAGGGGTGTTTTTAATGACAGAACACAATCGAGATAGACAGTTTCAAATATATGAATTTATTAAGACTCAAATTAGGGAGAAAGGATATCCCCCTTCTGTTAGAGAAATATGTGCGGGTGTAGGCTTAAAATCTACTTCTACTGTTCATAGCCATCTAGAAAAATTGGAGAAAAAAGGATTTATAAAAAGGGATGCCTCAAAATCTAGAACTATAGAAATTGTTGAAAAATCAATTTCTAAAAGCACTAGAAAAGAGCTGGTAGATATACCTATTGTAGGTACTATAACAGCAGGCATGCCTATTTTAGCAGTGGAAAATATAGAAGATGTATTTCCCCTTCCAATAGATTACGTAAAGAATAAAGAGCAGTTATTTATACTCAAAGTACAAGGAGAAAGTATGATAGATGCAGGTATATTGGATGGAGATATGTCTATAATAGAACAGACTAATTTTGCTGAAAATGGAGATATAGTAGCAGCTTTAATTGACAATGAAGCTACTTTGAAGAGGTTTTTTAAAGAAAAGAACCATATAAGATTGCAGCCTGAAAATGAAAGTATGTCCCCTATTATAGTGGATGACTGTAAAATAATCGGTAAGTTGGTAGGAATATATAGAAGGTATTAGAAATTCTTGTGTGAATATATAAAGAGGTAAAGTATAGGTGTAAATATGCAGAAAGTTATTTTCCTTGTAGATATGAATGCTTTTTTCATAAGTTGTGAGGCAACTCGCCATCCTGAAATTATAAATAAGCCTGCTGCAGTAGCTGGAGATCCTAAAAATCGGTCAGGCATTATTCTAACTGCAAATTATGAAGCACGAAGATTTGGAGTTAAAACAACTATGCTTCTACACCAAGCGTTAAAGCTCTGCCCAGATATGGTTATTATTCCCCCGGATCACCAGTTTTATAAGCAAAAATCCAGAGAAGTCATGAGTATACTTTCGCAGTATACTCCTTCTATTGAACAAAATAGTATTGATGAAGCCTGGCTTGATATGACAGGCTGCGAAGGAATTTTTGGGAAGCCGTTTGAGTCAGCTAAAAGAATTATGAAGAATATTAACCGTGAGCTAGATTTAAAATGCTCTATAGGTATATCTCAAAATAAGTTCTTATCAAAAATGGCTTCTGATATGAAAAAACCTTCCGGCATTACAGAACTTTGGAGGCAGGATATTAAAGTAAAGCTATGGCCACTCCCTATTGAGTCTATGTATGGAGTTGGTAAGCAAACTGCACAAAAGCTTCAAAGAATGGGAATTAAGACTATTGGTGATCTTGCACTTTTTAATAGACGATACCTTATAAAAAAGCTTGGCAAAATAGGTGCTGAGATTTACCAACTTGCAAATGGTATAGACACATCTTCCGTAAAGACACATTTAAAAAAAGATATAAAATCAATTAGCAAATCCACCACTCTAGGTGAAGATATTTCAGATATGGAACGTGCTAAAATTATTTTGATGAAACTTTCCGATGAAGTTGGAATGACTGCACGTAAATACGGAAAAAAAGGCCATACAGTACAAATTAGCATGAAATATTCTAATTTTCAAACTATTACTCGGCAAACAACAGTACCTGCAACTTATCTAGTTAAAGAAATTTATTCTACTGGAATTAAGCTTCTTGAGAAGAACTGGAATCCACAATTGCCAATACGATTATTAGGGATAAGTCTTAGTGGATTTAGTGAAGATACTAGTGCACAGCAGATATCAATTTTTAATATGAAAGAAATTAAGCGTGAAGAAAGATGTATGAGAGATGCGGATAAAGTTGACAAAATAGAAAATGCCATTGATAGTATACGTAAAAAGTATGGCTATTCAATAATTAGTCCTGCAGTATTGATGAAGAAAAATAATAAAAATTAAACTAGGTGCTGTCCTGAAAATTTATTTAAGGACAGCACCTTTTAGCGGTTCATTTGCAGCAAGATGCTGTTTTTATATTTCATCAGGTGGTATTGAGTAATTATTTTTAATGGTAGAAAGTGTAACTACAGTTTTAGTTCTTAAGACTCCCTTAATAAGTTTTATTTCATTTAAAATCTTTTCAAGAGTTTCTGTGTCTTCAGTAACAATTTTTAATGCGTAATCGAAGTCACCAGTTAAGTAGTGGCATTCAATGATTTCATTTTCATTTTGAATAAATTCTACAAATTTGTCTGTAAAATTTGGATTTTTAAGACTTACAAACATTATTACTGTGATATTTTTATTCATTTTTTTATTGCTAATAATTACAGTATATTTTTCTATTACTCCTGACGCATCAAGTTTCCTCAATCTATCGCTTACTGCAGGTATTGATAAATTGATTTTGCTGCTTATTTCTGAAGCTGAAATTCTGGAATTTTCCTTTAATAATTTTAATATATTAATATCTATAGCATCCATATTAAGCAAAACCTCTTTTTTAA
>DAIMMR010000020.1:0-5860 GCA_036720575.1 Clostridium sp. | reverse complement strand
TTTTTTAAAAAATTTTGTATTAAATTTATTGCATTTCTTAAACATTTTAATTTACGTTATTCTTTTTTAAAATTCTTAGCTGTCTGTACCATAGCTTGTATATTTTTTAGAGGAGTTGTAGTTCCTAAACCACAAGCTGGAGACAATATATGAACACCACTTTTTAAACAGTTTTTTGACAGGCTAGTTACTTCTTCTAAAGAACTATTTTGAAGAGAAAAAGTACTTACATTTCCCATTATGGCTTTATTTGTTACATTTTCACACATCTGCTTTATACTAGTTACAGCATCAAAACTTATAGCATCACTATGAAGTTCGGTTAATTCGTTGTAAATACTTTTCAGTCTTCCACATATATGAACTATAATACCGTATTTTGAATATTTATTTAATCCATCAATTATTTTATTTATATAAAAGAGTCCATATTTTCTAAAAGTCCTAGGACCTAATATTTCACCTGTGCCGCTTGGATCTGAAATAGTGATTAAATCAGCTCCTGCATTTAACTGTGCCTTTCCAAAGTTTATAAGATTGTCAGTTACAAAATCCATCATTTCATGGGATTCCTTTGGTTTTACTATGAGTTCTTTATAATATTTAATAGGTTCCATAAGTGATGATGCGGTACTAATAGGACCTGTTAAATTAGCTATAATAGGTATATTTTTATTTTTTCCTTTTAAAAGTTTAATTGCATCTAGTACTACTTGAGCTCTGCCACTGTTAATGTCTAATTTCTTTAGCTTTTTCCACTCAGTTACCGAATTTATGGCATAAGAAGAAATTCTAGGTTCGCTTATTTTTGTTCCTAAAAATACTTTTGATCCCATACTTTCAGCTTCTATAGTCATACAAAATGGCACTCCAAAATTTTCAAAGCCTCCATTTTCATACATACCTGCAGCCAAATCTGCCATTATTTTTGGATTTGTATGAGCTTCTGGCCATGCACAATGGGTTAAGTCCATTACTTCTTCCACTATCATGTTCATCATTCCTCCAGGACATATACAAGGAGGTCTATCAACTTTTTTTCTTTTAAGAGCTAATTCAAGCCTTTCTTTTTCAGATAACAAAAAACCACCAGCCTTTATTTTGAATTTATGTTATACAATAATTGATTTTACCTTTTCAACATCTATTGGATATCCTATTTTTCTAACGGTATCCATCATTAATTGTATATTTTCTGAAGGGGTTTCTACAGGTAAACTACACCCGGACATTACCACATAACCTTTTAAACTATCATATCCATCTAATACACATTTGGCAACTGTATTTACAATTTCTTTTTTTGTGCCTCCATACATTATATTTGAAGGATCTACATTACCCATTATTTTCACTTTATCACCTAGTTCTTCTTTACATTCTTTTAAACTTTCTACATTGTCCATACTAAAACCACTGACACCTATTTTAGAAAGTTTTCCAACGTAGGGCCATATTTTTTTAGTTTTACCACATATATGAAGCACACATGTTTTTCCTTGAGATTGTATGAATCGTACAAGCTTTTCTAAATAAGGAATGCAGAATTTTTCAAAATGTTTTGGGCTAATTACAGTGCAAGAGGATAAAGGTTCTGAAATAGTAATAGAAAGCCCTAAACTCATTACAACTTTTGCGTATTCTATACATGTTTGTAAGGAAAGTTCACAAAGTTTATGTACGGCCTCTGGATTTTTAAAAAATAGTCTTGTCATGTTTTCTATTCCTACCAGGAAAAAGGCATTTGAAAATGGTCCTACTATACCTCCAGAGCAAGCAACTTCTTTCCCAATTTTATCAACTAAATACTTCATTGCCTCAATATACACAGGCAATCTACCATCTTTATAAGGATTTGCTATTTTTATTTTACCTATATCGTCAATATTTTTTATGGCCGGTTTTAAGAGATCAGCAGTATTATCTTCTGGAAATGTAAGCTCACATCCCATAGCTTCTGCCCAAGCATATAAATCTGTGAATACTCTTAATCCATCCATATGAAATTTTTTATACGCTGCTATTTGTGCCTCAGCTATAGCTTGTCCACTAGTATTAAAATCCGAAATCTTGCAGCCATAAATTCTTGCTACGCCGTTAGCTATATTAGGATTGCAGGGTAATCTATCTACCTCTTGCTTTTTATTTAAGGCTATAGATCTTTCTATAGGTGTCATTTGATCTTCCATAATCTTTATCTCTCCTTATATAATTTCTGCTGTTTGTTTTTTAATTAAAGCTTTAGCTCGTTTAGCAGCTTTTGAAGCATCTAAGGTATAAGCATCTGCCCCTATTTTATCTGCAAAGCTTTGAGATATAGGGCCTCCACCTACCATGACTGATATTTTGTCTTTTAAACCTTCCTTTTTCAAAAGGTTTATTACCTCAGCCATGCCGTCCATAGTAGTGGTCATAAGAGTTGACAGTGCAATAATTGAGGCTCCTACTTCTTTGGCTTTGTTTACAAAATCTATAGGAGGTATATCTCTTCCTAAGTCTATAACTTCCAGTCCTTCTGTTTCCATCATTATTTTAACTAAGTTTTTGCCTATATCGTGAGTATCTCCTTCTACTACACCAATTACTACTTTAGCTTTGTTTTCAGTTTCTTCTTTCTCCAAATGCGGCTTTAATATATCTAAACCAGAATACATGGCATCAGAGCACAAAAGTAGTTCAGGTATATAATATTCTTCTTCTTCATAGAGCTTTCCAGCTCTATTCATGCCATCAGCTAATCCTTTATCTATAGCTTCATAAGCATTGGTATTATTTTCTACACACTTTTTTGATATTTCTATGGTTTCCTCCTCTTGCATATTTAATACAGAATCAGATAGTTCTTTTAATAAATCATCCTTCATAATAAAATCATATCCCTTCTTAAATTTATATTTGTATATTCCATATAACAGGATTTTTCATTTTTAAATTACTCTTTTTAATACAATTATGTCCTATAATTTTTACGTCTTTTCTTTCTTTTATAATCCAATCAATTGCTTGTCCATAAGTAATATTTTTATCTACTTCAATGGGAATTAATTTAATAAATCCTATTTTATCCATAGACGAAGAAGTTATTCCACATAGGTGAATTATAGAATTCCCAAGTTTCTCTTCAATCTTTTTTAATACAGAAAAGCTATATCTTCCACTATAATCCTTGTACATTTTAGGACCTAGTATATATAATGTCCCTGCTGAATCTCCAAAAGATATTATTTGTGCCCCCCTTTTTACACCTTCTTCTATTATCTTTACTATACTATCTACTATTACGGACATAAATTTTTCTACAATATCTTTATTTTTTCTTACAGCTCTATAAAAAAGCATTGGATCAATAAGTGAACTCATTATAGTAAAGGGCCCTTGTACATTTAAAACCACTCTTTCATTTTGCTGCTTTAAAATCTCTACTGCTTTTAAAACTTGTGCTATTCTGCCTTTACTTAAATCTATAGTTTTTAAATTATTAAGGCTTTCTATGCTGGAAAATGCGTATTTTCCAACTCTTGGCCCTATTTTACTGTCTCCCATTTTAATATTTGCACCTAAAGCTTCTGCTTCCACAGTACTGCAAAATGGTACCATGGAAAAAGTATCATTATAAAATTTTTTAATCTCAATAGCTAATTTAGCTATTAATTCTGCTTTAGTATGAGCTTCTGGAAAATTAATGCCGGTTTTTTTTACAACTTCTTCTGGTATTTCTTCTTGTGTATTTATAATACATTTAAAATCAATTTCATAGTCCATAAGATCCCTCCACAATATTTACTATATACAATTAAAAATTCAAAGCTTTTACAAAGTGATCTTGAAAATCGTCTCTTGTTGATAACTCTACTATTTTTATATTATTTTTAATAGTACTCATTTCATTTAGTTTATTTTCATTTATAAGAGCTATCTTTGCTCCTTCTATAGCAGAATTGCCTACAAAATTTATTTGATGATTAAATCCTTTAGGAATAAGGCCTATTTCTTTTATACTTTCGGAATTTATATGATAGCCAAAAGCCCCTGCAATCACTATTTCTTCTATAGATTCAATGTTTATGTTAATTTGATTTAAGAGCATAGTAATACCTGATGAAATAGCAGCTTTAGCCAGTTGTATTTGTCTTATATCTTTTTGTGATATATAGACATTATCAGTAATATAAAACTTTTTATCTCTTATTCTATCCTTAAGTTTATTTTGTAATTCCTTATTAAATCTTCCGGTGCTTAATATTACATTTCTTTTTACTAAAGAAGCTGCTATATCTATAAGGCCACTTCCACATATTCCTTTAGCACTTTTATTATTTATAGTTGAATAAGTTAAATTAAAGTTATCGTCTATATCAAAACTTTCAATAGCGCCCTCTTCTGCCCTCATTCCACAGGAAATATTCATTCCTTCGAGGGCAGGACCTGCAGCTGTAGAAGAAGCTGCCATTTTTCCATTAGATATAGCTGCTATTTCTCCATTGGTTCCTATGTCTATAAATACAGCTGGATAATTTCTATTGTGAAAGTCTGTGGCAATAATTCCAGCTACTATATCAGCTCCCACATAAGAAGATACAGAAGGAATCAAAGTTAAAATTCCTTCTTCATTAATGTGTATGTCTAATTCTCTTGCTTTTAGATTTAATTCATCTAAAAATACAGCTCTATAAGGTGCTTTTGCTATGGAATCTGGTGATATTCCTAAAAAAAGGTGCAGCATAGTAGTATTTGCTGCTATCATAATCCTGTATATGCTGCAAGGGGAATATTTTTTGTAAGTAAGTTTTTTTATTATACGATTAAGTTCATCTCTTATGCACTTGCTTAAAATATCTATGCCATCCTTTTTCTTCATAGAAAAAGTTATTCTAGATAGTACATCTCCACCATATTCTGTTTGTGGATTTAATGCAGATACTCTATTTAAAACATTGCCATTTTCTAAGTCTACAAGATATGCTGACAATCCAGTTGTCCCTATATCTAATGCGACTCCCAGTAAATTAATACTATGTGTTTGTAAACTTACGAGGTTATTTTTAAAAGTTATTCCATAGATTTCGTCAGGTTTACTTTTTTCTAGTTGTCCTATTTTTTTTAAGTTAGAAAAAATGTCTGATTTAAATTTAAGAGTATTTATGTAAGGATCAACTTTTTTTGTATCTATGCAGGGTAATTTTACTTTTTTTATAGCACTATCTACCTGAACTTCTATACAACTGCCGCCATTAATAGTTTTTAAAACCTTTGTATTATCAAAAAGTTTTATTTTAGCATCACCTAAAATTTTTGTCATACAAGCAAGTCTTGTATAATCATTTTCAGTATGTTTTTTTTCTTCTTCTGTTTTTTCAGACAAATTTCCAAAAGCTTCTACTTTACATTTATAACATCTTCCTTCACCATTACAGGGAGTTTCCATTTTAAATCCAGCCATCCGAATACATTTCATTAAAGTAGTTTTCCTTTTTACTTTAATTTCTACATCTCTATTTATAAATTTTACTAAGCACATTTCAAATTTTCTCCTCTAAGTAACTAAATCATATATAACATTACATAACATTACAATGTTAACTCAATTATATGCCTGTATGTGAAAATTTAGCAATAATTATACATAAAACAAATAATCAACTTGAATAATATAAGATTTTTTTATAGATAAAACTACAGATATAATCTGTGATAATATGAAAATATGAAATCTATTAAAAATTAAAATAAAAGTCGATTTTTATAATATTTTGATATTAAAAATTTAAAGTAAGGAAGGTATTGATAAATGAATGATTTACCCAAAATATTTAATGATTTTAGTGATTCTAGAAAGCAAGGATTTATAACTATAAAAAAT
>DAIMMR010000408.1:0-3565 GCA_036720575.1 Clostridium sp. | reverse complement strand
ATAAATATTTAATATAAATTTAAGGGTTATTTTAATGAAATTACTGTTATTAAGTGTTAATATATATGTATCTTATGTTATTTTATATTATAAGTGAAAGGATAGGAAATGAGTCATATTATTACGAAAACAGATAATGAATTGATTTTGAAAAGACGAAAAAAAGTAAAAATAAAACGAGTTTTTATGCTTATGGTATTTTTAATAGCATTATTTTTTACACTTTGCTTAAAATTGCCGTATTTTAATATAAAATATATTAAAGTGTATGGAAATAAGAGCATTTCAAGTAATAGCATTATTGAGGATTCAAAAGTATATGGTGGAAATAACATCTTTTATACTAATCTAAAAGATGCATCAGAAAATATATTAAAAAATCCATATATAGAAGATGTTGATATAGGCAGAAATCTTCCTGGAACCATTAATATTAATGTAAAGGAAAGAGAGGCAACCTTTTATATAGAAAGCAGCAAAAAATATTTCATTATAGATAAAAATGGAGTTTTACTTCAAAGGAGAGACAACATAAATAATATGAAGTTAGTTAAGTTAAATGGAATTGATTGTAATAAAGTTAAATTGGGAGAATGCATTTTAAATAAAGATGATAATAAAATTAAGGCTGTAACTACTCTAGGAAGTATAATTCAAAATAATAAATTACCTTTTGAAATTACTTATATGGATGTAAGTAATTCTGTAGACATTAAAATTTACTTTAAAGATATGTGTGTGGAACTGGGACAAGGAGATAATTTAGGTAAAAAGGTAAATAGGGCTTTAAATATAATGTTAAATGAAAAATTGGGCAGCGCTAGGGGATATATAGATGTAAGATTTGATGGAAATCCTGTATTTCACATTGAAAATTAGGAGGATAAAATAAAATGCGTAAAGTTGCTTCACAAATTAGTGTTGCTTTGGTGTGCTGTATACTTGGATTCATGCTTACCTACCAATTTAGAGTACTTATGAAACAGGATAATACATTAAATTTGAATAATCAAAATAGTTCTGATGTTACTGTGGAAATAGAGCAGTATAAAAAGGAAAAAGCTGCACTAAAAACCAAGGTAAATGATCTTCAAAATAAAGTAAAGGGCTATGAAGATGCTGCAGCAAGTAAGAGTGATTCTACAAAAAACCTTCTGGATGAATTAGAAAGTTCTAGAATACTTATAGGAGAGGTAGATGTAAAGGGACAAGGTGTCGTTATATATCTTAATCCTAACAGCAATCTATTTGGAAATAGTGTTAACAATCACATAACCGATAAAGATTTAGTGTATCTCGTAAATGAATTGAGGTTTGCAGGTGCTGAAGCTATATCGATAAATGACATAAGGATTGTTTCAAGAACGGGTATAAGGACAGCAGGAAATTATATACTTATAAATGATGAAAAAATATCACCATCAAAAAGAATAGTTATACAAGCTATAGGAGACAAAAGTTTGTTATACAGTGCCATGAGTTTTCCAGAGGTGTTTTCAGATTTAAAAGCGATATGTGATGTTAAGTTTGAAAAATCTGATAGTATAACTATAAAGAAATATAACAAACCATATAAATTTGAGTATGCAGAGCCTGTGAAGGAATAAATTAGAGGTGGTAAAAAATGATAGGATTTGTTGGACTTATATTGGGAATAATTATAGGTGTAGTTTGGAATGTAAATATTCCAGATAAATTTTCACCTTATATGTCTGTGGCTATCTTAGCTTGTCTTGACTCAGTATTTGGAGCTATAAGAGCTAATTTGTCTAAAAACTTTAGAACAGATATTTTTATATCCGGATTTTTTGGAAATGCAGTACTTGCTGCAGCATTTACTTATTTAGGGGATAAGCTTGGGGTACCTATATATTTGGCAGTGGTTATAGTTTTTGGAGGAAGAATATTTAATAATTTTGCAATAATAAGAAGAGTATTAATTGAAAAAGCTAAATCACATCAATGAGGTGAAATAAATGAAGAGTAGTGAAGCTAATACTTTTGTTTTTATAGCTTCTATAATAATAGGTATATTAATATCTACCAATATAAGTTTTACAAAAGGTAAGACTAATAAGAGAGTGTTTTTAAATTCAAAACAGTATCAAGATGCATATAATTATAAAAATCAGCTTCACAGTCAGATATCAGGATTATTAAAACAATATAATGATAACTATAACAAGCTAAAAAAATATAGAAGCAGTGAGAAGAATGAGGCTCAAGTTGTAGCTGGAATAAATCAGGAATTAAATCAAAACAATATGGTACTTGGGAAAGTAGCTGTAAAAGGGCAGGGAATAAATATATATTTGAATGATGCACCTATGAACGATGGACTTGATAGTTTTCAGTACCAGATGAAGCTTGTACATAATACAGATATTATACAGGTTATCAATGATTTGGAAAATGCAGGATCCGAGGCAATTTCTATAAATGGTCACAGAATAGTAGGGACTTCCGAAATTTATTGCAGCGGTCCATTTTTAAGAGTAAATGGAGTAAAAATAGCTTCTCCTTTTTTAATTAATGCTATAGGAAATAAGGAAGTACTCTATACTTATATGATGTCAAATGAAAACTACTTAAAAATAATGATTACTAGAAAGATTGTGGTAGAGGTACAAAAATCAGATAATATAAAAATACCTTCCTATAAGGGAGAGTATAAAACAGAATTTATGAAGGAGATACAGTAGATTATTTTATAAATTTGTTGAAAATAATTAAAAAAATAATTAATTTTTGCAGGAATTTTGATGTCTATGAAGAATACTAATAATTGTATATGTTTGTGCTTAACAATAAAGGAGACGGTAATATTGTCAATTGAACAAAACTTGAGTAGGATAGAAGAAGAGATAAAGGATAAAAATGTAACCTTAGTGGCAGTTTCAAAAACTAAACCTATTGAAGACATACAAAAAGCTTATGATGCAGGTATTAGAGATTTTGGAGAAAATAAAGTACAGGAGCTCACAAATAAAATACCAAACCTTCCACAGGATATAAGGTGGCATTTAATAGGTCATCTTCAAAGAAACAAGGTAAAATATATAGTTGGTAAGGTTTATCTTATCCATTCTTTGGACAGTATAAGACTTCTTAATGAATTAGAAAAACATTATAAAGATCAAAAGTTAATTGCAAATACTTTGATACAAATAAATATAGGGTTGGAAGAAAGTAAGACAGGTTTACCCCTAGAAGAATTGGAAGATTTACTAAATGCCTGTGAGAATTGTACCAATGTTAAAGTAAAAGGTCTCATGTCTGTAATTCCTAAAGGGGACGAAGAAAGTTGTAAAAATTATTTTCAAAAGCTAAAAAATATTTTTGATGGCTTGAAGAAAAGAAAGTTTAATAATATAAGTATGAATATACTATCTATGGGAATGACTCATGATTATAAAATAGCAATTAAAGAAGGATCAACACTGGTGAGAATTGGCGAAGGTATATTTGGAAAGAGAAATTACAATAATAAATAGGAGGTATTTTTTATGGCAGGTAAAATGATAAACAAAATGATGGGATTTTTAGGATTGGAAGATGACTTGGA
>DAIMMR010000407.1:0-3567 GCA_036720575.1 Clostridium sp. | reverse complement strand
ATTCCCACTTCTCCAAGTGGAAATAAAGAGCAGTTACGTCTCTGGATAACGATTTTCCCTAAAGGATAACGCCTTCTAAGTGCTAAAGCACTAAGAATCCTGTTAATAAGCATCAGGTGGAGTCAAAACTCCATCTGATGCCAAGAACTCTGTTTATGTCAGAAGGATACTTATTGTTATTCTTTAGTTTGTTTTCAATAACTGCTATTGTTATAGTAGCATTATCTAACAAAAATTCAGATATAAAAATTGAAAATAAAATTACTTTAAGACCTGATAAAATATCATCAGACACTAAAGTAAACATAAATAATTCTAAAAAAAATAATAGATAGGCTTCCTCAAACTCTATCTATTATTTAACACTTATACAAATTTATAAAGCAGACTAAATTCATAATCCACCCTCTTATTACTAATATTATAACACAAGTATATAGATATTATAACATAAATATTTTAATTTTAAGGTACTTAATAGTATAAACCATATCTAACTACAAAATTTTCAATACAGGATAAATTAACCTCTACTAATAATAAATTTTCTTCCTAATTATTATTTGCATAATTTTGTAAAAATCATTTTACCTTTTAACATCATTGGAAGTCTTCAAGACTTTCTTTCTCCAGCTCTGCAGTATTCTCCCCACATAATTTATATTCCTGGCATTGTACTTTAAATGCCTCCTCCACTGAAAAGGCCTCCTCCACTGATAAAATAATCACATCTCAATCCAATAACACCGCTATTACTTAAAAGTGGTTTAAATCAAGCTGTCAAAGAACACTACATTATTATCAATCCATGTAACAATGTTACTTTGCCAAAAATTCAGTTTTAGTTGCATGTGGGCAACTGGTATCGCTATCCCTTTTAGAAGAAAGGTGATACATATGTGCGAAATGTTTATAGTGGTTTTTTCTCCTCTATCATTTTTGATAGCTTTGATAAATTTAATTATCATACTAATAGATAAACAGAGTTCTTGGTTTCAGGTGGAGTTTTTTCTCCATCTGGAACTTAGAAATCGTTATCCAGGGGCGTAGCAGCACCCTGTTTTTATTATGTCTATTGTTAAGTTAATTATACAATACATGCTGCTAAAGTAAACATAAATAATTCTAAAAAAAATAATAGATAGACCAGCTATACTATTTAAAGATATCCCTGAAGATACACCCATATTGACATAGTACCTACTTAAAAAGTAACATGTATAATGTAAGTATGCGAGATGATAAGGAAGACAGAAACGACGGATAAAATATAAGGGGGAAACTATTATGCTATTTGATTTTGTAGCAATAGATTTTGAGACAGCAAATAATAATTTCAACAGTGCCTGTTCACTTGGAATTGCTGCTGTAAAAAATAATGAAATATGTAAAAAAGATTACTTTTTAATTCATCCACCAACTCTTGATTTTAATAAAAAGAATATATCTATAAATGGAATAACTCCTAAGGACATAGAGAATTCACCTCTTTTTCCTGATATATGGAACGATATACATACTTATTTTGATGATAATATAATAATTGCTCACAATGCCGTATTTGATATGTCAGTACTAAAAAATTGTTTATTAGAATATGACATTTCTATGCCTAATTTCAACTATATCTGCAGTATACCTATATCCACAAAACTATGTAGGGGGAAAGGAATTGGTAAGTCCTTAGAAGATCGTGCCAAATATTTTGGAGTAGATTTAGGACATCATCATAATTCTTTAGATGATGCTGCAGCATGTGCCAATTTAGTAATTGAATGCATAAAACGTGCTCATAAAAAAAACCTTGAATCTTTTTGTCATACACATACTAGCCTTCCAATAAAAACTTTTAAAGATCTAAATCCTCAGAAAAGTTTTATTAAGAATACTAAAAATAGTTTCACTAATAACAAATTCAATACAGTTAAAATATCTGAAATTAAACCTGACAATAACAATATCATTGATACATCCAATCCATTTTATAATAAAAATGTAGTCTTCACAGGTGAGCTTGAAAGTTTAGGTAGAAAAGAAGCTATGCAAAAAGTAGTCAACTTAGGCAGCACATTAAAAAGTGGTGTATCTAAAAAGACAGATTACTTAATAGTTGGAAACCAGGATAAATCTCTTGTAGGTGGAGATGGAATGAGTTCCAAGGAAGGAAAAGCAGCTGAATTGAATGGAAACGAATCTTCTATAAAAATTTTAAATGAATCCGAATTTCTAGAATTGATCAAAACTCCCAATAATGAAAATAATTTTGATGATTCCAATGAAGTTGTTGATTTAAATTCAACTATTATTTTTAACACTTTAGATGACAAGATAAATAAGTTAAAAGAATGGAAGCTTTTAAGTCGTACAGCAGCTGATTTAAAAGACATATATTATAAAAATAAAAATGAAACTTATAAATGTGACATCATAGGATACTTAACTAAGAAAACAAATTTAAATTGTTTAAGTGAATTTTATGAAACCATAGTAATAAAAGTTAATGATAAAATTATAAAAATAGCTCCAGCATATTTATTAGATATGCAGAAAAAGGATTTTTCTCTTTCTTATAACAGTGTACAATCTATAGGTTAAATGATTTGTTCGCTCTATAAATTCATAGGGCGTCTTTTTATTTGTGTTTATATATTTTTATGGTGGTTGTGTTATTTGGCAATAAAAAAAGCCTCACGATATGGTGAAAGCATTGATACTGGTGCACCCAGGGAGATTCGAACTCCCGGCCTCTGGATTTGACTAAAAAGTCTTTACCTAATTTTATCCATCTCCTTGTCAGTTGATATATCTAGGTTTACGACATTGCTTGTCCCTTTTATTTCCTTGAAAATACGCACTTTTTTCTCCCGGTTGTGTTACGGTTGTGTTACAGATTTGAGTGCAAATCTCTTTGATTTTCTAGAATATAATTCCATAATTCAATCCATTATATAGAACTGACTATAAGATAAATAAATCATTTTTTAAACTTATTTTTGATATCTTAGGGACAATCTCTAAAGATTTAAGCTACTTTTTGGTATACATACGTAAGCCCTCTATATATGTAAAAAAGTCTTAACCCAAAAGTTAAGACTTTGTAATCACAATTTTGAAACGACAGGTTAGTTTTCCTACCCCAACCAGGTCAAATGCTGCTATACTTTAAACTCCGACAGCTCGGAACGGTGTGGCCGTTTCTTACACCCTGGAGAATTACTTCTCACTTATATTATATACTATTCTTACAATATATTTTAGAAATTCACTTTTTATAAATAATATTTGAGTAATTAATAGTTTAACAGCTTATTTTTATTAATACTGAAAGACTATCTAAGAATTTTTACTATTCAATTTTCAAAAAAACAATTTTAATTCACAGTTATTTCATGACGTTAAACAATATCTGTATAAACCATAAGAGGATGCTAACTTATTTAAAACAATTAAAGAAAAAGACAAATTATATGAATTTCTATATATCACTTTAACAAATCATTCATCTTCTAGTGCTATCAATCCTAAATCAAGAAGGGCTATGCATAATAAACTCAGCAATTTGTATTT
>DAIMMR010000406.1:0-3586 GCA_036720575.1 Clostridium sp. | reverse complement strand
TTGTAGTAGATGATTTAATTGAAGAAGAAGATACGCAAAAGAATAAATATCTTACTTTTACTCTTGAAAATGAATTTTATGGTATAGAAATTAAATACGTTATTGAAATAATAGGAATCCAGCCCATAAGCGAAATACCTGAACTTCCTGAATATATAAAGGGAATTATAAATTTAAGAGGTAAAATAATATCTGTAATGGATGTTAGGTTAAGATTTAAAAAGGAACCACTTGAATATAACGATAGGACATGCATTATTGTAATTCAGATTGAAGATATTTCTGTAGGACTTATTGTAGATGGTGTCTGCGAGGTAATAGATATACCTGACTGTCAAATTGTAGAACCTCCAGAAATCAGCAAAATCAAAAATAAGTTTATAAAAGGTATAGGAAAGGTTCAAGATAATGTAAAACTGCTTTTAGATTGTGATAAGCTGTTAAATCATGAGGATGCAGACAGTTTAAGTAATATCTAATATCAAAGGAGTGGGTAGATGTGAAATTATTTAATAATTTAAAAATAAGTATAAGATTGTTTATAGGTTTTGCTTTAATTACAGTTATTGCGTGTATAATTGGAATATTTGGATTAACAAGTATAAATAAGATAGATAATTTGGACACTCAATTATATGAAAATAGGACAGTCCCGCTGGGGAAGTTGACTGAAATTACTTTATCTTCTGGGGATATAAGATCAAATTTAAAGGATGTAATCTTAGAAGATAGCCAATCGGATATAAATCAATCTATAAATAAGGTAAATTCCTTTAGCTCTGATTTTGATAGACAATTAGATGAATTTTCAAAGTCAACTTTGACTGATTCTGGGAAAGAAGCAGTTGAAAAGCTTAAATCCTCTAAAGCAAAGTATATGGAAATAGCTAATGAAATTATTGAAATGAAAAAGGATGGAAATGAAAAAGACGCAATAAATTTAATTCATAGTAAGCTTAATGAGGGACAAAATGATGTGGCAAATAGTTTAAAAGCGGTTATAAATTTAGAGGAAAATAGTGCAAAAAGTTTTTCAGACAGCAATGATAAAACGGCAAGTGCAAGTGGAAGACTTATTATAATTTTTATAATTATAGGAATGGTTGCTGCTGTATTACTAGGAACAATTATTTTGTTATCTATAGTAAGACCGGTTAAAGAACTCATGGCATCTGCAAATAAAATTGCAAGTGGGGATTTAAATGTACATATAAATACTACTGGAAAAGATGAAGTTGGAATACTTGCAAAGTCATTTAAAAAGATGTCAGATAGTTTAAATGAGGTTATAACTAATATTGAAGCTGCAGCAAACCAGGTAGCTGCTGGGGCTAAACAAGTATCAGATTCGGGTATAGCTCTTTCAGAAGGTTCTACGGAACAAGCAAGTTCTGTAGAGGAACTGACAGCTTCTGTGGAAGAGATTTCTTCACAAATAAAACTCAATGCAGATAATGCAGGCAAGGCAAATAAGTTGACTGAACACGTGAAAGTCAATGCAGTTAAGGGAAATTCACATATGAAGGAAATGTTAAAAAGTATGGATGATATAAATGCAGCTTCAGGTAATATATCTAAAGTTATAAAGGCTATAGATGATATTGCTTTTCAAACAAACATTTTAGCTTTAAATGCTGCTGTTGAAGCTGCAAGGGCAGGTAAATATGGCAAAGGATTTGCAGTAGTTGCTGAGGAAGTAAGAAATTTAGCTGCAAAATCACGGGATGCCGCAAAAGAAACTACTGCATTAATAGAAGATTCCATTAAAAAAGTGGATACAGGTACTAAAATTGCAAATGAAACGGCTGAAGCTCTTGGTGAAATTGTAGAAGGAGTTACAAAAGTAGCAGATTTTGTGGAAAGCATAGCAGTAGCTTCTAATGAACAGGCAACTGGTGCAGAGCAGATTAATAGCGGAATAATGGAGGTATCCCAGGTGATTCAAGAAAATTCTGCTACATCTGAAGAAAGTGCATCAGCAAGTGAAGAACTTTCAAGTCAGGCAGATATTATGCTGGAACAAGTTAAGAAATTTAAAATAAGAAGAGTGAATTATAGTTATGATAAAATGGAAAATATAAATCCAGAAGTGCTTAACATGTTAAAAGATATGAAGTCAAAAAAGAAATATCAGGGAAAAATTGATTTAGGTGACGAAGAATATTAAATAGTTCCAATAGGCAGTTATTTGCGTGCCTATTGGGCATTTTAAATCATTCTATTTACAGAAAGGAAAAGACAAAATGGTGACAAAAAAAATAAGAGTTTTGATTGTCGATGACAGTTTAGTGTTTAGAGAAGTTATATCCATGGGTATTTCTTCTGAACCACATATAGAAGTGGTAGCTAAAGCAGTTGATCCTTTTGATGCTAGAGATAAAATACTTGAATTTCATCCTGATGTGATGATATGTGATGTGCAGATGCCAAAGATGGATGGCATTGAGTTTATAAAAAGATTGCTACCACAGTATCCACTTCCTATAATAGTTGTAAGTTCTATAAATGAATCATTAGTAGATGCAATGGAAGCAGGTGCTGTAGATTTTGTTTCAAAGCCAGATGTACAATCTACAAACAGTGTAAAATGTTTTATAGGCACTTTGATAGAAAAAATCAATACGTGCTATGGTGTAAATGTAGTATCTGGTGCAAAAAAGAAATCAGTCTCATTTAACATAAGTCAGCACATTAACACAAATAAGATAATTGCAATAGGAGCATCTACAGGAGGTACTGAAGCTGTATACAATATACTTAAAACATTTCCCGAAAACATGCCCGGTATTTTAATTGTACAGCACATACCACCTGTCTTTTCAAAAATGTTTGCAGAAAGACTTAATAGTCAAACAAAATTACAAGTAAGAGAGGCACATGGGGAGGAGTATGTTGAAACAGGAAAGGTATTAATTGCCCCTGGTGATAAACATATGACCATTAAAAAGATTGAAAATAAATATAAGGTTCAACTATTTCGCGGTGAAAAAGTCAATGGACACTGCCCTTCTGTTGATGTACTTTTTGAATCGGTAGCAAAGGAAGCCTCTAAAAATGCAATTGGTATTATACTTACTGGTATGGGCTACG
The DNA here is from genome assembly GCA_036720575.1 of Clostridium sp. GTDB lineage: Bacteria > Bacillota > Clostridia > Clostridiales > Clostridiaceae > Clostridium_B. Next base: position 496 of record DAIMMR010000406.1, on the reverse strand, counting down.
ATGGTGCTAAGGGACTTCGCTATATGAGGAGAAAAGGAGCTCAAACTATTGGACAAGATGAGAAATCATCTGTAGTATATGGTATGCCCAAAGTTGCCTATGAAATAGGAGCTGTAGAAAAACAAGTATCCCTTGACAATATACCTGAGGTGCTGTTTGGTATGCTGCACTAATTATGAGTTTTATGTTTTTTTGCCCATATTTTAAATATTAGTGCGTTTATAATATCATATATACCATAAATAAATGGAAAAACACGATTTATGGTGTAATAACTAAGGGCATATAAAGGTGAAGGGTAAACGGAATGAAAGTTAAATTTTATACCTATGAGAATACAGAAGGCTACCCATTTAGGTGGATGAATAGGGAATGGAATGGGTGCTTTTTCACCTGCATTTTTAAAAAAATTTGATGCAGTTGCTACTGGATAAACAAGAGTGAGTTTCCCTCTGTCATTTTTTTCAAAACGGTATGTGTGAGCAAAGTGGTCTAT
>DAIMMR010000405.1:0-3615 GCA_036720575.1 Clostridium sp. | reverse complement strand
AATATATTTTAAATGATATTGAATTAGAATTATAAAAAACTATTTAAAAGTAAAAATTTAAAGCAAATCAAAAAGGAGGAATGATAATGGTAAAGAAATATTTTAAACCAATAATAGAGACTATTATAATTGGTATTTTATATGGGAGTGGAGCTGTTCAGTGTTTGTATGATCAAAATATTATAAGTGTAATATTAATACTTTTAGCAACTATTATAACTTATCATTTAGCTGTGAAATCAGAAAATGTAATAAAGAATAAGGAGTGAATAACAAAAATATGGGATGCATAGAATTAATGGGATTAATTAAAGAGTCTATAGAAAAGGAACTAGAAAAATTAAAAAAGGAGAGAAAATTATATGAATAAATATCAAAAACAATTAAGTAAAGAAATTAAAGAATATGCTAAAGAAATATATTTTGATTATAAAGATGCTAAAGCTTGTTTGCAATTAGATCATCATAAAAAAATATTATGTAATTATTGTCATAACTTAAATTGTAAAGCCTTTAAAACTAAAAGGTTATGTTGTAAAGATGCAATAATAGAAAAATCTGTATTAGAAAATTACTGGAAAAACTAGTAGGAGGAGGAATAAGAATGGTAAAAAAGAAATTTAAAAACATTTTAATTGGATTAGGTATATTTGTTGCAATAGTAGGTGTTGGATTTATTACTGGTGAAATTCAAGCAATATATAATAAGACTGTAGGTAAAGATATTACTAATTCAGAAAATACTAAATTTCATGAAATTTAGATTTATAATGATGGTATGGCTCAAGAACTTTCAAAAGATAGAAAAGAATTACAAGATACAAAAGACTCAACTGCTAGAGGTGCTATATTAAATGACATTAGAAGTAGATTTGCTAATTTCAATGAAAAAAATTTACAAGATGATAGTTTAAAACAATTTTTAATTGATGTAAGAAATGGAAATATAAAATAAAAAAATTAAGGAGTGAATTTATTATGAATAAGAAAAAAATAATTGCGTTAATATTAAGTGCTGTATGTATTGGAGGAGTATTTACAGGATGTACAGAAAGTAATGATGAAAAACAAGCTGATAAAACTCAACAAATTACTCAAAGAGCTGATAGTGCTGTTGGATTACCAAATGTAACTAATTTCTTTGAAAAGAAGATGCTAAAAAGAATAATAGAAGATAATGATAATCCTAATCTAATTACATATGTATATACTCAATCAGCTATGACAGGCAAATACGAATATATTGGTGAAGCTATAGGACATGGAGTTCCTTATAGTACTAGTTATACAAATCCTGAATATAAAGTACAAGGAGGAAATGGCAATATTGCATTACCACAACCTGATCCTAATGGAATATATAAACCTAGTGATGCAAAAGGAACATGGGTAATGTTGATAGATCCTAAATCGAAAGAAGCAAAACCAACATTGATAGAACCTGATGTTATGACTTCACAATTTAAATTAAGAAAAGAGGTTTGTGATCCTACTTCATTACCAAGTGATTATTAAATTTAATAAATAAAGGAGTATGATAAAAATGTGTAAATGTATTTATTGTGGTAAAGAAATTGAATATAACGAACCTTATGAATGGTTCGGAATGGATGGCGATTATATACATAAAAAATGTAAAAAAGGTATGAATAAAGAAATGGATGATTTAGCAAATATGGATAATAAGGAATTTTATAAATTTATGGGTGCAGGAAACATTAGTGATATAGAAGGAGAGTAATAAAAATGAGAACGTTAAATTTATATTTTGCATTAAAAATTTTAATTCCAATTGGATTGATTTTGGATTGATTGCTTTATTTGTATTATGGTTAGCTTTTGAAATAATCAAATCTAAATTGGATAACAAATTTAAGCAAAATTGTTATGAATGTAAAAACTATAAATTGTTTGATGTAGCTTCATGTGGTAATGGATGTAGATATAAATGCACTATAAAAGATAGATATGATAATCATAATATGAATGACACATGTAATTTTATAAAATGTAAAGAATTTAATAATAAATAATAGGAGGAAGAATAAATGAAAGAGTATTCGATGAGTAGTGATAAAGTTTTAGATAATCCAATAGAAATTAAATATAAAAATTGGAAAGGCAAAGTCGGCAACAGAATTATTACACCAATAAAATTACGTTATGGCGAAAGTGAATTTCATAAAGGTAATCAATGGATTTTAAAAGCATGGGATATAAGTAAATCAGCAGTTAGAGAATTTGCTATAAATGATATTTTAGAATATATCCCACATGAAGAAGATTGGTATATGAAGAAAGGAGATAAAGATGATACAAAATAAAATATTTCATATAAATGATGTTGATTTGTTATCAGAAGATAAAAAATCATATATTTTAAAAAGTATAATTGAAAAATTTAATGAAATACCAGAAGATGATTATGAAGTATTTGGTTGTGATATTGAAGATATTTTACTTGAATATTTCAAAAGTTATTATGAATAAAGGAGGATAAATAATGAAAGTATATGTAGTTTCTGAAGGAACATGTAATGAAGGAGGAGAACCTATAAAAGTGTTTTCAACAAAAGAAAAAGCATTTAAATATGCAAATGTTCATGATAAAAATGAAATAACTAATTTTACAGGAGAAATGTTTATTCCTGATAAAAATATTGAAAATTATGTTCAAATAAACGAAATGGAAGTTGAATAAATAAGGAGGATTTTTAAAATGGAAATAGAATCTAGTGCAAATCATAAAATTGGAGTATATACAGAAAGAGGCAATACATATATGACTTTAGATCTTGATACTATATTAGATGATGGAAGGAAAATGCATCTTACTATACCAAAAATAGATTTAAATTCACTTAGTATAAATTTAAATGAAGGTATTTATAACACAGCTAATATTAGTTTTGATTTAAAAGAAGTTAAAGATAGTTATATGACAATAACAGATATTACTAAATATAAAGAAATGTCTTTAAATGATATAGAAAAAGAACTTGGATATAAAATTAAATTAACAAATAAATAATAGGAGGAATTAGAAAATGGAAAATGATAATACTAATGTTATTTCTAAAGATTGTATAGAACTAATTGATTTTAGAGAAAGGAGAAATTGTTAATGGAAATTAAAAATTTAAAAATTAATTTAAATCAAGAATGCAAAGTTAAATTAGATAAAAAGGCATTAGAAAAATTACAAACAAGTTACGATAAATATAATAAAAATTTTAATGAAAATGCAAGAATTAATATTGATAATGAAGGATATTATCATACACAGTTACATAGTTTAATGTCTGATTTTGGTGACATGATATGTGGATGCTATAGTCCATTTGAAAATTGTGCAATCATTTTAGATGAAGTATGGCAAGATATTCAAAATTAATTAAAATAATAGAGGTTATTTCTAGTGTTTTAATTAATGAAAAGTAAAATTTTTGATTTTTTACGAAATAGATTGATTTAAACGTAAATTAAGATTTTTAGATAATTTTTATAAATTTTAATTTCAAGAATGGCTATATGACTAGGTTTCAGAGGTTAAATATTGCTATAAAACCATCATTTTATCGTGATGATTTAATATAAAAAATAAAATAATATTGG
>DAIMMR010000404.1:0-3625 GCA_036720575.1 Clostridium sp. | reverse complement strand
TTTTATTCCTGTAAGATGTGTCACTCCTAAAGGTATACCAACTATAGTAGTTAATATTATTCCTATTAAAATTGATCCTTTAACATTTCTTGCCATAAGTATTACTGTAATTAAAATACCTATAATTGATAACAAAACAGGTGCACTAGTAAGTTTTCCAAAAGCAACCAGCGTAGAAGGATCTGACACTACAATTCCTGCATTTTTTAGACCTATAAGAGCTATAAAAAGTCCGATACCTCCTGATATAGCAAGTTTTAAATTAAATGGAAGAGCATCTACAATTTTTTCCCTTATGGAAGTTACCGTTATTATAATAAAAATTATTCCTGAAACAAAAACTGCTGCCAGTGCTTGATGCCATGTATAGTGCATACCTAAACAAACACTGTAAGTAAAAAATGCATTAAGTCCCATTCCTGGTGCCTGTGCAAAAGGTAAATTTGCGTAAAGTGCCATTATGAAAGTTCCAACAGCCGCTGCTATACAAGTTGCCGTAAATATAGAGCCTACAATAGGGTCGTTTATTGCAGATAATCCAGCTTTAACTGCTGCATCTCCCATAAGCCCATGTACATTCATTCCTGCCTGCATAAGTATAGTTGGATTTACAAAGATTATATAGGCCATGGTAATAAAAGTAGTAACACCTGCTAAAATCTCCGTCCTTACAGTAGTATTGTTTTCCGACAATTTAAAAAATGATTCTAAAAAAGATAAATTGCCACCGTCATTTTTGTTCGCTTTTTCAACATTCATGTAATTCCCTCCAAAATAAAAAATTTCTAACATGAATTATAGGATAATCCAAGTTAGAAAATAGTTAAAAAAAATACCATTTCCACGGAATCCACTCATAGTCAAGGATTTTTGGTACCTTGGTAGATACTCTTGAACCATATTATCAAGATTATACGAATGTTCTGTTAAAAAAATTATTTAATATACGTTTTCATATTATCATCTTGTTCATAATAAGTCAACATTTTTATAAACAAACTTCTTGGCATCGATGGAGTTTTAACTCCATCGATGCTTAGAAATCGTTATCCAGGGACGTAGCTGCTCTTTACCCCCATTTGCAGAAAAGCAGATATCCCAAATCTTTGATTTGGTGATAGTCGCTTTCGCTGTGTGCAAGCAGATATCCCAAATTCTTTGATTTGGTAACAGTCAATTTCACCGAGTGGATGGGAGTATTAGAGCAGGTAGTCATCGGATAAACAAAAAACTATCTCTTACTAAAATATAAAAACCCAAGTATAATAACTAATATTAAAAAAGGTAGTGAAAATACTATTTTAAAAGTAAATCCTATGATAGCCATTATAAAAGCTAGAAATATAACTATGCCTACAAGTGGAAGCACTATAATCCCTAACAAAGAAAATACAATATATATAGCAAAAATTGCAAATAAAATACCAAATAATGTGATCATGAATTGTCCCCCCATCAACTATTTTATTTGGATACTTGTAAAATCTGAAATGCATTAAAGCTTAAAATTTTTTATATCCTTCGCCATCCTTAATAATTATATTAAGGAGAAGATAACTAAAAATCAAGTACTTTTTATGTAAATCCATTATATACAGAATGTGAAACAGCACACATTACAGTTCAATGATTTAAGATAAATTAATTACTCAACTTTCGCACATATAAAATTTTTACTTAATAAAAATATTACGAAACAAAGCTTCGCAAGTTAAGAATTAATAATGAAAAATTAATAGTGAAAGATGATTTTTAGCTGTCGCAAAAAATCTTTAAATTTATATAAATCAGCAATGTTTCGCCTTAGCGAAACGAGTTGTCAAAAATTTAATCAAAGATTTTTTGTAGTGTAACGGAAAAAATCCACATTAACTCTCCACTTTCCACTCTCAATTCTCAACTAAGCAAATTGCTTCGCAATATTTTTAAACTGTGAAAGTTGAGTTAATTATTTTGAATATCACTTAATATAATGCTTCTATCATTACGATCAATATTATATAATTCAAATATCTCATCATCTAATATTTTCTTCAACATATTTCTTTCATCATTGTCATTCATAATTTTGTGAACTAATTTTTCTATATCTTCTTTAGTTTGTCTGCTGCAGTGTCTTATTGGTATTTCATCTAAATTGCATTTTTTAATTTGTGGAATAGAATTAGAGTTAGTAATTAAAAAATTTAAATAATACCACTGAATTAGCTCTGAGTTCAATATTGCCAAAATATACTCAGGGGAAAATTCTTCATTTATACTTATTATTCCATATAGGGATTGTTCTATTATACGTCCCTTATCATCCAAAGCTGCTATTAAACTTTTTCCAGTTTTCCTTATTACTAATTTATTTTTAAAAGTAAGCTTTTCTATATTTTTAGTTCCACCTATTATGTTTTCAGGTACAAAATCATAATAGTAATTGTTTAAAACTTGAAATTTTTTTATGTTTTCCCCCTTTAATACTTCAACCTGATGTTCATTTTTTTTAACAGGAGTTATTTTTTTACTATAACCTATAAATCCTGTAAAAGTCTTACAAATACTTTCTAATTTGCTGCTATTTTTCTCTATGCAATCCTTTATCTTTAAATTTTGAGTATAGGAGCAGTATGTAAACTGAAATTTTGAATTTCCCAGATATTCATGCTGATACATTTCATATGTCCTCTTTTTATAAATATCTATTTTTATTTTATTTACTTTTTTATGTTCATTTTCTACTATTATAATCATAGAGTCTGCTTTTATTTCTGGGAAATCTATTTCAAACACGAGATTTAATATATTGTAATTTTCAAGTAAACTCTTTCTAAGTTCACTGTATTGAAGATTTTGTGACAGCCTATCAGGAACTACAAATCCAAATCTTCCTCCAGATTTTAAGATTTCCATAGATCTTTTTATAAAGTATTCATACAAATTAGGTAAATATGTATTTCCTTTATAATTTTCACTATAATACTGTAATAATTCATCATCTATATTCATCTTATTCTTTCGACTTAAAGATACCCAGGGAGGATTCCCAAGTACATAATCATATTTTCTGTTCCAAAACTTAACAGCAGATTGAATATTAGATTCCTTATATTCTTCTACATTATCAATTTCATTCCACTTTATAAGACTGTTACAGCATATTATATTGTCCTCTATATTAATGTTTATACCGCTGACTTTACTTAAATTAATTTTTGTAAGCTCTACAGCGGTACTGTCTATATCTGCACCATATATACATTTCTTTAATATATGAAAACTTAAATTTTTCTGCTGCCAATAGTGAAATCCGTCTATTCTCTTTAATCCATCTTCAGTTTCAATGGTATAAATTTTATCTTTAAAAGTATTTCTAATGTGATCTAAATTTTCATTGAACTTTTCCATTAAAATTTCGTATACTCTTACTAGAAAATATCCACTTCCACAAGAAGGATCTAATACTTTTATACAAGGATTTTTTTTCAAATCTAAATTTGACATAATGTTATTCACTATATAATCTACTATGTAATGTGGAGTATAAAAACTCCCCTTCCGTTTTCTTTCTTCCTTTTCCATGGATCTTTCATACATTTCTCCAAGTATAGATGAATCACGCCACTTATGCATACCATAC
>DAIMMR010000403.1:0-3626 GCA_036720575.1 Clostridium sp. | reverse complement strand
AATTAAAAAGAGGATAGAAGAATGGAAGAAAATATGATGAAAATTAAATTTAGTTATACAAATCAATGGGGAGAAACTTTTGTAACCGAAAGAGGAATTCCTGAAGATTTCTTAGATATGAGTGAAATAGAAATATTGAATGATACATATAAGAATTTCTTAAACAATTTAACATTTCCAGTTTACGACAATCAAAAGGTTGCAATTGTTGATATAGAAGATTAAAACAGCAGTTTTATTCGGATTGTAGTTCCGAATTCTCCGTGGCGGAGAGTTTAAATATGAGCCAAAAATTAAACTACAACAAAAACATTCACAATAGGATATTGTGGATACTACATATGTAAGTTCGGTTGAAGTAGAATTGGCAGTCTATACCGAAATATTGGGTGATGTTGGGTACGCCGTCCAACCAACCGAACTACAACAAAAATCGTTCATAATGATATTGTGGACACTCACAACACAACAAAGATGTTTAGGACGAGTGCCTAAATTGTATGATAAAACAAATGTCTGTTGCTACCCGATATGTAACTAAAATAAGGTCGGGTTCAAATTTATTTATCAAACATCAAAAATCATTCTAAGTGCTACTTAGAATATGCACAACAATAGTCCCTAACTAGCCTCTTAACAATGCGTAACACGTTAGGTCATTCACATTAACCATATAAATACTTGCCCTATTTGGGTAGCTATTTATAAAAAAACTTAGTAGACGTACCATGCCACAAGTTTCGGCTTTAGGTGGTAAGGAATTTTAGGGTATAAAATCCCAACAAAGAAGATATTTAGTTTAACTTTAGGTTAAACACTTACTACTATCAATCTAAATGAGAATAGTTTAGACCGAAAATTTTCATTAATTCCTCCTTTGGGAACGGGGTTAAACCCTTCCCATTTGGGTTGATGGTAGGTTAAATTAGATGTATTACTATTGGATTACTGATAGTATAGTGAATTAAATTAAAAGATAATAAAAGAGGATAATATATGGATATTAAAAGGTTAGAAGGGGAAACAGATTTTGAGTTTAAGAAAAGGTTGTGTTTATCTAAACTCAATAGGGAAATAGATTTAGATTGGCAAGAAATTGTAGATTTACTTGAATTAGATGTTAGTGCAGATCACCTTCGTAAGATTTCATATGGATTTTTTGAATATGAGAATTATTTAAATTCTAATGGTGTTGCTACTCGTATTTTAGGAATTAGCGACTTGCATTGTCCGTATCATCTCCCGAAAGAAATTTATAAAGATTATGTTGGTAATATTGATATTCTTGTAATAAACGGGGACATAATAGATTGCCAAAGTTTGTCGAAATTTTTGAAGTTATATAGATTAAGTCCTATGGAAGAAATAATTCAAGGTAGGCAATATTTAATAGATTTAATTTCATATATAAAACCAAAAAGAGTTGTCATAAATAAGGGGAATCATGATGTTCGTTTAGGAAAATATTTAGCTAAAAATTTAGATAGTGATATACTTGAGCTTTTGCCAGAGACACCATTAGATTTAATTTTTATTGATGGCTTTCATCATTATGACAAAAAGAATCGTTGTAAAACTTGGTATGAACCATTAACTAATGTATTTCCTGAAATTGATATTGAATATACTGGTGATTGGAAATGTAAAATTGGCAAAACTTTATTCGCACATCCTTATACTTTCTCTGGCGGAATTTTAAAAACGGCAGAAAAGGCAGTTAATTATTTCTTTAGAAAAGACCGTGATTTTGACACTGTGATTTTAGGACATACCCACAAAGTTGGTAGTTTCTTTCAGGGTGATATAAGTCTTTACGAACAGGGTTGTTGTTGTAAAACTGAAGAAATGGATTATATGGATGGTAATTTAAATTTTCCACAACAAAAAGGTTTTATTTATTTGTGCCAAAACGAAAAGGGCGAGATAATCAAAGATAAAACCAAATTGATTGTGTTAGATTAGAAGTGTATTGTATTTTGTTGTTGATTTAATTGAATGGTGTAAATATGATATCAATAAGAACAGAAAGACATATAATTAAGAAGTCACATGTTATGTGGAAAGCTTGCGATGAATTATGTTTTAAATCAAAGAATTTATACAATTACGCAAATTACATACAAAGACAAAGATTTATTAATGGTGAGAAAGTATTAAAATATGTAGAGCTATCAAAACTATTAAATACACACGAAACATTTACAGAATTAGGTTCAAATTCATCACAAATGACCTTAAAATTATTAGAAAAGGCTTGGAAATCATTTTTGGTTTCTATTAAAGATTACTGTAAACATTCCAATAAATATTTAGGTAAACCTAAAATTCCCAAATATAAAGATAAAAATGGGAGATATATATGTGTATTGACTAACTTACAAAGTCAAATTAAAGATGAATATTTATATTTTGCATTTAAAAGATTAAAACCATACAATAGTTTATTTAAAACACAAGTCAAAGGTAAACATATGCAGACGAGAATTATTCCAAAAGGTTCGTGTTATGTTTTAGAGATTGTATATGAAACAAAATCCCTAGAAGTTAAAACAGAGTCAAAAAACATAATAGGAATTGATTTAGGATTAAATAATTTTGCTACATTAACTAATAACGTAGGTGCATTACCTATCGTTATAAATGGTAAAGTAATTAAATCATATAATCAATACTGGAATAAAGAAATAGCTAAAAGCAAATCAGACTTAAAGAAAAGACATAATCAAAATTGGAGTAACAAGCTTGAAAGATTAACGCAAAAACGAAATAACAAAATGGAATACTTTTTACATTGTGCAAGTAAATATGTTGTTGATTATTGTATAAATGTAGGATGTGACACAGTTATAATAGGCTACAATAAGGAATGGAAACAAAATTGTAATATAAATAGAACTACTCAAAATTTCGTACAGTTGCCGTATTATAACTTCATCAATAAGCTAAAATATAAATGCGAAAATGTAGGTATTAAATTTATTGAGACGGAAGAATCTTATACAAGCGGAACAAGTTTTCTTGATAACGAATTACCAATAAAAGATAATTATGATAAATCAAGAAGAATTAAAAGAGGTTTATTTAAAAGTAATAAAGGATCATTAATAAATTCAGACGTTAATGGTAGTTATCAAATAATTAAGAAAGTATTCCCGAAGGCATTCGCTGACGAGATAGTGGGTGTATATTTACATCCAATTAGAGTTAATGTTGGCTAACAATATTATGTACTAATAAACTGGTTTATATAACGATAGACCAGATAAATGTGTAATTTTATTGCAAAAATAAATTAAAAAGAGAATAGAAGATATGGAGAAAGATAATAGAGAAGTTAGATGTGTGCGAGATTTCTATTTATGGGACAGGTTGCTTTCTATGGGATACAAAATAGTTGATTTAAATAAAGATAAACGGTTTATTTGTCCTATACTTGGCGAGAAATGCACATATAAAAGTGTGGCTTATTTTTTGGTCGAAGATGGTTTGGACGAAAAAATTCAAGAGATATACGATGAATTAGAAGATAGTAAAAGAGGTTGATATGGATAAAAGAGATAAATATTATAGGTGTTTTAGCGTTCCACTAAAAGATTATTTGATGTCAAAAGGATTTGAATATGAAC
>DAIMMR010000402.1:0-3629 GCA_036720575.1 Clostridium sp. | reverse complement strand
AACGAATTTGAAATATTAAGTTACTGTCTGATGACTAATCACATTCATCTTCAAATTGAAACAAAAAGTGTTCACATAAAAAAATTGATGTGTAGAATAAATACTTTTTACGCTAAGTATTTTAATAATAAATATGATTATCATGGGCACCTTTTTCAGGGACGGTATGGTTCTCAAATAATAGACAGTGATAGCTATATTTTAGAAGCAAGCAGATATATAAGTTTAAATCCTGTAAGAGCCAATATAGTTAAAAAACCAGAAGATTATGAATGGAGCAGCTATTCTATGTTAATAGGTAAGAAGAAAGAAAAATTAATTAAATCAGATAGAATACTTTCTTATTTCATTCAGAGCAGAAAGAGAGAACTATATAGAATGTACGTGGAAAGCGCAATAAGGTGACAGGCACTTTGGTGGACTATAAATATCCCGCTAGGGTGACAGGCACCAGTTAGAGATGGCTGCATAAATTTAAACAACTATATAGAATAGCATAACAATTTCTGATAAAATAAATATAAGAGAGTGAATAAAAGTATTTCCTTTAGTAAATGCTAACAATAGATAAAAGTACTACAGGAGGAAATATTATGCCGGAAGGTAAAATACATCATGAACATGATGTAGGATATAAGTATATATTTTCACATAAGGATACATTTCTGGAACTTTTACGTAGTTTCGTAAAAAAAGATTGGGTAAATTTAATAAAAGCTGAAGATTTAATTTTAATTGATAAATCCTATATACTTGAAGACTTTAGTGAAGAGGAATCTGATATTGTATATAAGGTAAACTTAGATGGAAATGATATAATATTTTATATTTTATTGGAGTTCCAATCGAGAGTTGATTACAGAATGCCGATGAGGTTACTATTTTATATAGTAGAAGTATGGAGAGAAATTTTGAAAAATACTTCAAGGAGAGATCAACGGAGGAAAGATTTTAAGCTTCCTGCAATTGTACCAATGGTACTTTATAATGGTAAAAATAAGTGGACTGCATATACAAATTTTAAAGATATATTAAGTGGAAGTGAATTATTTGAGGATAATATAATAGATTTTAGATACATACTATTTGACATTTACAGATACAATGAAATTGAACTTGAAAGTATGTCAAATATGGTATCTACCGTATTTTTACTAGACAAAGAAATAAGCAAAGAAGATCTGATAAAAAGATTGAGACTTACAGCATATGTTTTAAAAAAGATAACTCCAGAACAGTTTGATATACTTAAGACATGGTTAAAAAACATAATGGAGCCAAGATTAGACAAAGGATCTAGGGAAGAAGTGGAAGAGGTATTAGAAAAATCTAGTCAGAGGGAGGTGGATGCTATGGTATCTAACTTAGGTAAAACTATAGACAATATCATAAGAGAAGGCCGCGAAACTGGACTAAAAGAGGGAAGGCAAGAAGGTATAAGAAAAGGTAGAGAAGAAGGCAGAAAAGAAGGCAAAAAAGAAGGCTTATTGGAGGGTAGAAGAAAAACTTTAATAAAACTTCTAACAAAAAAATTTGAAGTCCTACCTGATGATATGTATGTTAAAATAGAGAATTCAGATTCAGATGTATTAGAAACTATAATTGATGAAATTTTTGATTTAAAATCACTGGATGACATAAATAAATACTTATAGGGTGACAGACACTTACCAAGAAATAGAAGGGTGGCCAAAATTGGCTACCCTTCTCACTATCACTATGTTGATAGGAATTTTAATAGGACCTTATAAATTGCTGGGTCCAATAGCACATTCCGTTAGAATTTTTAGCGAGACCAACTCCTATTTGATTGAAACTTGGATTTAAAATGTTGCCTCTATGTCCTGGAGAGTTCATCCAGGAATTCATTACCTCCTGTGCGGTTCTTTGTCCCATGGCAATATTTTCACCAGCAGCAGTAAATTTTATGCCGAAATTTTGCATCATGGTAAAGGGTGAGCCATAGGTAGGAGATGTATGATCAAAATATCCTTTGTTAGCCATATCTTGAGATTTGTATCTGGCAACTCTGGATAGTTCCCAATTTGCTGTAAATGGTTGTAATCCTGCATTTACTCTTGCTTGATTTACCAGCTTTATAACTTGATTTTCCATTGTTTTTACATCTATATTTGGAATAGATATCTTCTGTCCTGGTATTATCATGGCAGGATTTGCAATCTGCGGATTAGCAGATATGAGTTCACTTATTCCCACCTGGTTTTTTACTGCAATTTTCCACATGGTATCTCCGGATACTACGGTATAAGTTGACGATTGTGCGTGAACTGCACCTGTAGACAACACAAAACATAATATCAAACTTGATAAAAAACGTTTTTTCAATGAAATCACCTCAGTATATTTTGTGACAGATATAAAAATTTATCCCACTAGGTGCCTGGCACCGAGCGGGACATTTATTGCCCCATTCGGTGCCAGGCACCAAAGAGAAAGGAACGGTAAACTATGAAGATAGCAGTTATTTCCGATATACACGGAAATTTAGAAGCACTTAAAGCAGCACTTTGCCATATAGAAAAAAGAAATATTGACACTATCATATGTCTTGGAGACCTGGTAGGATATGGGCCTTATCCTAATGAAGTAATTCAGCTGGTAAGAGAAAAGCACATATTAAATATACTTGGCAACTACGATGCAGCAGTGCTTGAGAAAAAATTTAATTACATAAGAGACAATGAAATCAATAAATTTTGTATGCCCTGGGCAGCAAGAGAAATATCCGAGGAAAACAGGGATTACTTAAAGTCACTTCCTGGAGAAATAGTACTTAATTTTAAAAATAAGAAATTCCATTTTGTACATGGAAGTAATAGATCTATAAATGAATATTTAAAGGAAAATTCAAAAGAAGCGGAAGAAGCAATGGGAGTGCTAAAAGAAGATGTCCTAATATGTGCTCACACTCATATTCCTTATAGAAAGAAATATGGTGATAAAATTCTCTTAAATGATGGAAGTATTGGAAAACCTAAAATAGGCAGGCCTAATGGAACTTATCTTATAATAGAACCTGGCGAGGATGTAAAAAGTACTATCGTAGAATTTACTTATGACTATGAAAAAACAGTAAAAGCTATGGAGGAAAGAGGCATACACAAAGCCTGCATAGAAACTATAAAAACTGGAATAGAATAAAATTGGTGCCTGGCACCGGGTGGGACATTTATAACCCCATTCGGTGCCAGGCACCTTAGTTTATTTCTGCATATCTATAATTTCATTAAATAATTGTTTGTTTTGCTCAATCTTATCTGTGGAACCTTCTGCAAAGTATATATTTTGTTTTAGAACTTGATCCAGCATATTTCCATAATTTCTTATATCATCTGGTGTAGTTGAAAGTGCCTCTTTCTCATAGTTCAAAAGATCATTCACAGAACAATTTGTAAGATACATTGAATCACAAAGTGAACTTTCCTCAAGAGGTCCACTGGATTTTAAATTTACAAAACTTTTAATAGCTCCTATAATGTAATTTGTCATTTCGCTGTCTGTTGCCTGAAAGTTTTTAAGGTAGTTTACTGTACCTTGAAAAGCATCTAAGGTTTCCTTAAGGTTTGGATCTCTCATTGATGCAAGTATAACTTCACCATTAGGTGATA
>DAIMMR010000401.1:0-3635 GCA_036720575.1 Clostridium sp. | reverse complement strand
ACAACTCTATATTTTCATGCGCTTGAGTGTTAAATACAACATGGAGGTTTCATATCATTAAATTTATTTGAACATGCTTATTTATAAGCATTTATTTGGTAAAAATAATTATATTTTTTATAATTTCATGTTAATTGTTTAATTATTATTTATTCTATCTCCTTGCCCCTTACCTGAAACCGTAACAAAAATATACCTAAAATAATTATTCAGATTTAGATTTTTAAGCATCAAAGCATCTACTTCTGCCAATTTTACTGGTGTGGACATATCTATTTCATTTATTTGCGCCAAACCTGTTATACCTGGAATAAATTTATAAACTCCTCTTTTTTCTCGTTCCATGATTAATTCTTCCTGATTATATAAACAAGGTCTTGGCCCAACCAAACTCATATCTCCTTTTAATACATTTATAAGTTGAGGTAATTCATCCAGTTTCGTTCTTCTCATAAATGTCCCGAATTTTGTCACGTCACTCTGTTTAGCAAGATGAGTAGCAACCGATTTTGTATTAACGTTCATTGTCCTGAACTTATATAGCGTAAAAGGTTTTTTATTCTTACCAACTCTCTTTTGCTTGAAAATAGGTGAACCAGTGTCAAACAGCCCAACAATAAACAAAATAATAATTATTGGAGACAAGATTATTAATCCAAAAAATGAAGCCAAAAAATCAATTATACGAATCATATTTTAATATCCTAAATTTTTATTTAAAACTTTTTAATGTCTTTCTTATGCCTTCATGAGCAGACACCGGCATTTTGTCAATACCCAATGCATTTTTTATTTTCTCATTGCTCACAACATAGTTCTCTGTCAATTTTTTCAACCGTTCTTTGTTGAGTGGCAGATGTAAAGCCCCTCCAAAAGAAGCTAAAAAATTCATCAATCCTTTCGATAGTTTCCAAATATGCGCTTTTTTTCCAACCGATTCGCTTATCAGCTTAATCAGTTCGTTTGTCGATAATGGAACATCATCACCCACAAGATAGATGCCACTTTCAATATTATCTTTAATAATTAATTGCTCCACCACATATGAGATATTGTCAATAGAACAAAAAGAGCGTTTGTTCTCGAATGCACCTAATGGCCATGGAATTCCTTTTCTTACAAGGTTGTATAGAAGATTCAAGTTTCCCTTATTACCTGGACCGTGAATCATACATGGACGCAGGATGTAAATTTTTTTTTGTTTAGAATCTTCTTCAGCTATCTTGCTAAGTAGATACTCCTCCGCCAGTATTTTCGATTTCCCGTAAGGACCAATTGGAGAAGGAATTACTTCCTCAGTCAGCATATCACCAGGTATGCTATCTATTGCAGCTTTTACGGAGCTGAAGAAGATAAAAGTTTGTGCATCCGACTGTAAAAAATAGTCAAATATCTTCTGTGTTAGACCCGTGTTCACTTCAAAATATTCTTGCGCATCACTTTGTTTTTTTGTGTCGTGTGCTTTCCCCGCTAGATGTACTATCGCATCCACCTGTGGTAACTTTCCAAGTTCATCCCATGAATAAGTCCGTTCCACACTATGCTTTTTACACCATTTGTTTGTAAAGTTAGTCCCGACAAAACCATTTATTCCTGTAATGAGTATTTTCATTCTAATAAATTCAATATTTTTATTTTATTTAAAAAACAAATCATCCACCAGTTTTGTTACCGAATAATTATCTAATACAGAAGATGGTATTTCTTTGAAGGGAGAATTAATAAATTCTCTTGGAATATTTAATTTCTGAATGTCTAAAACTAATATATTTGTGTCATTATAAAAATCATATTTTTTTATCTCTGGATTAATCGTGATATATTTAGTCTTAGAAGCCATTGCTTCAAATGCACGCATTGAAAGACTTTTTTGACCAGTAAAATTCAAGTCTAAAATACATTTTGATTCTTGTATTACTTTTAATGTTCTTTCTAACGAAATTGGAGTAAAATTAATGATTTGTTTGTTTATAGGAATTCTATCGAAATATATATTTTTTATAAAGATTAATCTACTTGGTACATACAAATAATAAAAAAAAGTTATTTTATTATTTACTAAATAATCTTTTATCATTTTCAGTAAATTATATCGGTTGCTGTGTAAAGTTCCTATAAAAACGATTTCATTTCTTATATTGTTTTTTTTTGCAATTCTTTTATAATCAGGTATATAAAAAGTTGGTCTGAATATTAATTTTTTATTTTCTAGTACATCTTCTGGATCAAAAGAAAAAGCTCTATCAAAAAAAGGAATTACTTCTTTTAAATTATTTGATTTTAATACATCCCACAGATAGAGTATAAAAGTAGCATTTTTATATTTATTTCTTAATAGATCTATTGATTGTTTTGTAAAAGCTTCACCACGTAATACTAATATATAATCGAAGTCTATATTTTTATTTTTCTTAATAATTTTTTTTATATATACTGAAAAAATATATGGGATCTTTTTTTTAAATAACCTGATAATTATTTTAGCAATTGAATTTTGAGATGGTCTTTCATCGTAACCCATAACGTAGGCGCCTCTTCTTTCTAATTCAGCTTTAATACTTTCTCCATAGTGAATCGTTGCTCCAAAAGGATAGAAAAGTAAAATATTTTTATTTAATAAATTTAGTGTTTGCATATTTTTATAAAGCATCTGAAATCTGAGATGGTTCTTTATAACTATTTATTTCTATTGAGTTTTACTAATATTAATATAAAGAAACATTATTATTTATGTTTTTTTGACATGTTGTTATTTCTATTTAAAGGCGGAAATAATTATCTAAATTTAATTTTGTACCTAAATATTCATAATATTTTCGAGTGAAAATAAAACCAGGAGTAAATGTCATTTCTCCAAAATAAGGTTTTCCATTTACTTCATAAAAATCAATCCTTACAAAAGGAATGTCTTTACCTAATTTCATACAAGCTTCTACCATGATATCAAAAGAAGTTGGTTTTGGTACATCGTCAGCTATTGGGTAAATTAAATGTTTAGAAATTCTGTTCCATTTCATATCATAAACATTAGCTCTAAAAGAATGTATTTTTTTGCTACGCTCTGAAACGACGAAGATACATTCAGGAATACCATTAAAACAAAAGAATTTATAATCAATTAATTCTGGCTGAGTCTTATCATATAGATACTCTTCTGATATTATGCAAGGGGGTATTTTTTCGTAATGTAATTCTGCATTATTATATGTGAAAGGTACTTTTAGCCAATTATTAAGTTTTTTTCTTGTTTCATTAATATTTAATATGGATTTATCTTTTACTATAATAATAGTTCCGCTCGCATTATTTGTTTTCAGGACAAATTGGTTCGGAAATGTTTCAAAATTTATCTCCTCTACAGAATCATACTTACCAAACAATTTATTCAGCAAATGAATTTCTCCTTTTTCTTGGATATATTCTCTAACAAGATATTTATCTGCTAATCGAGTCCAAAGACTTGTATCAGTGTTGAATTACATCCAAATAATTTTTTCATTAAGATCTTGTGGATTTTCCCAATTTATTTCATTTTTGAATGTCCTTTTATACGATTCATTTGCTAATAATTTTGGATCTTTTTAAGTACTCCCCATTAACTGGAGAAATTTATTAGCAAGTTAAGATTGTTTTTC
>DAIMMR010000400.1:0-3652 GCA_036720575.1 Clostridium sp. | reverse complement strand
CCCACTTTATAAGAAGATGGGGGTATTACGGCTGGTAGCCATCGGATAAATTATAAAAAAGTTTCCATAATTATTTATGGAAACTTTTTTTATCCAATGTCCAGTTATACCTCTCACTTTCAATATGAAATCCCATTCTAGTATATAATTGTAAGGCTATATAATTAGAACTTTTTACTTTTATTATTACCCTATTAAATCCACTGGAGTACATTATTTTTAAAAGATAGATTAACAGTGCCTTGCCATACTTTTTTCCTCTAAATTCTTTTAATATACCAAAATTTACTATAACAGGTACATCATTTTCCATTACAATTTGCCCATAACCTACATATTCATTATTTTGTTTTAGAAAAATTGCCCCTCTTTCAAAATAGTAATCCTGAGCTTCATCAAAATATATATCCTCTAAAGTCAAGGGAACTCTAGTATCAGTTTTAAATATTTCATTTTGTATTTCACATCTTTTTTGTTCATCTTTTCCCTTTTGAAACATTTTGAATTGAAGTTTTTCGTCAAAAATTAACGGTATATTTTCAAGTAAATCCTTATAAAGAGTTAAAGTTCCCTCTCCTTTTTTAAATCCAATACTTTTTAATAAATTGAAATTATAATTATTGTTTTCACATATATATTTTATAGTACAAGGCTTTTTTATAGTGTTTATTAGATACTTATAGGGCGAATTATCTAGGGTAATGCAGTTACATAATACATTCATGGCATTTATAGTACACATCTTATTATGAGAGATATCAGACCAAATATAGCCTATATAGTGTAAATCTTTTTTAATAAGTTTTACCCTTCTTCTTAAAATTAGCTGTTTAGCAAAATTATACTTATCATAGCTTTTAAAAAAATCCTCATTTACAGGATTAAATAAATATCTTTTATTGTTTAACTCCCTAAAATACTTTAGATTCTTGTTTGTTAGTTTTACGCATTTATACATACTCTATTTTTCCCCATAGGATTGTTATTTAATATAAGTATAAATTTAAAATAAATCTTGGTCAAATATATAAAGAGACCATCTCAGGTGATGATCTCTTTATATATTTGAAGCTTTTACTTCTACAACTTGCTCAAATATACCTCTCTTTATTTCAGTTGCTGTCATATTTCTGGCATGGAACTTTTCAGTCATATAATTACATGCATCCCAAGGATTTATTTTACTTCCGCAGGTAAACACATCTACGGCGGCATAACCAAGTTCAGGCCATGTGTGAATAGTTAAGTGGGATTCAGATATTATTACTACTCCACTTATTCCTTGAGGTTTAAATTCATGAAAAGCAACTTCTCTAACTTCGGCACCTGCCTTTATTGCAGAATCAATCATAATTTTTTCTATAAAATCTTTATTATTTAATATCTTAGCATCACATCCATAAATTTCTGCTAAAATATGTCTCCCTAATTCATGCATGCTTCAATTTACCCCCTTAGAAAAAAATACAACAATTAAATTTTATCAAAAATAAGAGAAAAGTCAATATAAATATAACTATTAAAATACTAGTTTACAATAGCTCTATTTAATTAAATATTACTCCTATTTTCTATGTATATTGTATAAGAAATCAGAATTTACACAAAGTTTCTATTTTCTAATCCTAACTTCAGGGTAGTAAATTAAAAATACTTAACTTAGATTTCATCTACTTCTTTTATACTTAAAGCTATTTTTTGGCTATCTTTATTTACTTCAAGGATCTTAGCCTTTATTTCCTGACCTATTTTAAGTACATCTTCTGGTTTATCTATTCTCTTATGGCTTATTTGTGATATATGAACTAATGCATCTACACCTGGCTCTAATTCAATAAATGCACCAAAATTTGCAAATCTAACTACTTTACCAAGAACTACATTGCCAACAGGATATTTTATGTCTACGTTGATCCATGGGTCTTCCATGAGCTTTTTTAAAGATAAAGATAATTTCTTCTTTTCTCTATCAATGTCTAAGATATAAACTTTAATCTTATCTCCGATTTTTAAAACATCACTTGGTTTTCCAACTCTTCCCCAGGAAAGTTCAGATACATGTAGAAGTCCGTCAACTCCTTGTACATCAACAAATGCACCAAAATCAGTCAATCTTCTGACTTCACCATCTACTACAGTATCTTTTTCAAGCACATTCCAAGTCTGCTCTTCCATTTTTTCTCTTTCCATTCTCAAAAGGTCTCTTCTTGAGGCTACTATTCTGGTACCTTTCTTTTCTTCTTTAAATTCAATTATAGTTACATCAAGATCTTTATCTACATATTGTGAAAGATCATCTACATGATATAATTCTACATGAGAAGCAGGTATAAAGACCCTAGCACCTTTGTAATTGGCAACAAGACCTCCATTTACAGCTTCTTTTACAACAACCTTTAATACTTGATTATTTCCATTAGCTTCTTTTAATTCTTTATAAGCATTTTCTCTTTCTAATTCTATCTTAGATAATACCACATATCCATCTTCATTTTGTCTTCTTATTACTTTAACATATAATTCATCTCCACAATGAATTAATTCTTCTAAGTTGTCATTTTCATTTTTTGTTATTTCACGTTTTGGAAGTACACCTTCTGATTTATATCCTATATTTAAAAAAACCTCTTTTGGATTTACAGATATTACTGTACCCTTAATTTTTTCACCTAATATTATTTGGGTATCATTTTTGTCCATATAAGATAGTTGCTCATTTAGTTCTAAATTTTTGTCATCACTCATTTTTAAAATTGCCTCCTTTATTATCCAATCTGGTGTTGAAGCTCCTGCTGTAACACCTATAGTTTTAATTTTATTACAATTACTTATATTATCAGGTATTTCTCCTGAATTTTCAACATAAATAGTATTATTGCAGTTATCTTTACATATTTCATAAAGTTTAGTGGTATTAGAGCTATTTTTACCACCTATTACTACCATCATATCTGCTTCTTTAGAAATATCTGCTGCCGCCTTCTGACGAAATTCTGTGGCACTGCATATAGTATTAAAAGCAATAAATTCTTTGCAATTTTTAGCCACTATACTAAGCACTTTTTCCCAGTTAGATTGCTTTTCTGTAGTTTGAGAAACTATACACAGTTTTGATGGTAATTTTTCTAAATTAGTGCCATCTTTAGATATTAAAGCCTTATTTTCACACCACCCATTTATTCCAATTACCTCAGGATGATTTTTATCTCCTACTATTAATATAGAATACCCTAATTTATAATATTCTTGTACTTTTCTTTGTATATTTAAAACATATGGGCAAGTTGCATTTACTATGTTTATTTTTTTATTTTTTAAAGTAAAAAATATTTTTTGGGGAACACCATGAGAACGTATTATAACTACATCATCTTCCCTTAGATTATCTATATTATCTATTTCTATAGGATATATACCTTTTTCCTTTAATTTATTTACTACATCACTATTATGAATCAAAGGACCTAAAGTATATATTTTTTTATTAAATTTTTTTTGAGTCTTTAAGGATTCTTCTACAGCTCTTTTTACTCCAAAGCAAAATCCCGATTTGTCTGCTAAAATAATGTTCAATTTTATCACCTTAATTATTTTATCTATGTTCTTCAATATATTTTTTTATATAGGATGAAATTATTTGTACAACTTCAGA
>DAIMMR010000399.1:0-3657 GCA_036720575.1 Clostridium sp. | reverse complement strand
AAATCTGGAAATAAAAGATATGTAGATGTGCATTTAGTATTTCCTGAAGATATGCATATAAAAGTTGCACATAAATTGTGTGATGACATAGAAAATGAAATGAGTCACTCACTTCAAAATACGGAAGTAATGATTCATCTGGAATCCTGTGACGATAAATGTACTAACTGTAGACTTGCTGATACAACAAAATGCAAAAATAGATAGGATTTTATCATCCTATCTATTTTAATTTTTATTATTTATCTTCCACTTCATTTAAAGCTTTAACCAAACTGTTAACATCAATACCATGTACTGTAGCAGCTTCTTCAACTGTTTCTGCTAAAGATGCAGGACAACCTATGCATCCCATTCCGAAATTCATTAATGTTTCAGAATATGCTGGCTTCATTTTTACTATTTCACCTATAGTTGTATCTTTAGATATCTTTGCCATAATTTTTAACCTCACTTTTCACTTTTTAATTTATATATTGATTTAATTTTTTAATATACTTTTTTGTTAACAAATTCTGATCCTAAGATAGTGCATTTAATGCCCTTACTAAATTATCTACATTTAATCCATGTACGTTTGCAGCTTCTTCTAATGTCTCTCCTTGAGATTCACCACAAGTCACACATTCCATCCCAAAAGTCATCAATCTTTCCGCATTTTTTGGATTCATTTTAATAATTTCAGCTATAGTCATATTCTTAGTTATTTCAGACATATTAAATACCTCCACCTACATTATTATAATTACATTAAATATATTTTATACAATGAACTCTACCCTATACACAAATTTTATCAATTAACCTTCCCTATTAGAAGTATTCTAGTAGATATCCATCGGATAAAGCTAAAGTCTGTACCTATTATTTAAGTACATTATTACCTAATAGATATTGTCATCATCATAATACTACTAAACTTGTCATATATCAAGTTTTATATATAATTCTTGCTATTTATTATTTGTTATTTTGCAAATAGTTGCATATTATAATGTGCAGCAATTATATATACTGATTCTACCATTTTCATGCTATTTATCCTATAAAGTTATTTTTTATCCATAAGCTTAAAATTCGAATTAGTAATTTTAAAATTACCTTTTAATCCATCTGTAATATAAACTTTTTTATCCTTTGTAATAAATATAGCCTGTAATCCATTTTTTTTGTTTACATAGTCCATTCCCTTATCTACTCCTAGATAAAATATATTTTTAGTCATAGCATCGGCATCTATGGAAACATCTGTTACCAAAGTAACGCTAGCTAAATTATTATCCATAGGATATCCTGTAAAAGGATTTAATATATGGTGATATTTTTTTCCATTTTTTTCGAAATACCTTTCATATATACCTGAAGTTACTACAGTTTTATTTGTAACATTTAAGCTCCCAGCAGGATCTCCTCTTGTTTTAAAAGGGTCTTGTACTCCTATATTCCATGGCTTTCCGTTAGTATTAGTATTTACAGCTAAAATATTTCCTCCCAAGTTTACAATAGCGTGTTTAACTCCGTTTTCCTTTAGTATTCTCACAGCCTCATCTGCAGAATATCCTTTTGCAATTCCGCCTAGATCCAAAGACATGCCCTGTCTTTTTAGCATAACCTTATTATTCTTTTCATCTAATAGTAGATCTTTATAATTGATAAGTGATTTCTTTTCATCTATTTCACTTTGAGAAGGAAGTCTAGCGTTATCTGTTCCTATTCCCCATAGTTTAACTAAAGGTCCAACGGTTATGTCAAAAGCTCCTGATGATTGCTCTGAATAGTATTTTCCCTTTTTTAAAACATAAAATGTATCCTTAGATACTTTGACAAAATTCTTGCCTGCAGCATCTGCTACTGCATCCAATTCTGTGCCAGGTTTATTTACACTCATCTTATTTTCAATTTCTTTAATTCTAGCAAAAGCCTTATCTATAACTGATTCAGGCTTATTGTCATATACAGTTATAGTACATATAGTACCAAGCATATATTCAGTTTTTGAAACAGGCTGCACATTGTCTTTTACGCAGGCAGTTAAAGGAATTATAGAAACTATAATTATTACAATTAAAAATATATTTAGTTTTCTATTATGTTTCATATCATTTAACCTTTCTAAATAAAAAAATTATTTACTTTAGCTTTATAGGCAAACCACAAGCTACCATATATACTTCATCACTAAAGCTAGCTATAAACTGATTCACTCTTCCTAAAATATCTACGAATACTCTACTGAGCTTATACTCAGACACTACACTATATCCCACTTCATTAGTAATAATTAAAATATGCTTGTCACTATGTTTTACGGAAGATATTATATTATCTACTTCCTTAATTATATCCTTTTCTAATTTTTCTATGTCATCAGATGTAATATTGTCAAAATCATAGTTTTTTTCAAAAATTATATTAGTTACCATAGTTCCTATACATTCTAACATTATGTACTTACTGCTGGATTTTTCTATAGCCTTGTCTAACTTAGTAAAGCCTTCATAAGTTTGCCATTTCTGATTTCTTCTCAGTTTATGCTTTTCAATTCTCTTTTCCATTTCACTATCCGTAACTACAGCAGTTGCTATATAAAGTACGTCATCTTCCTTTTCAAGGATTTTTTCTGCAAAAGTGCTTTTTCCACTTCTACTGCCGCCTGTTATTAAAGTTATCTTTCCCATATTCTATCCTCCATCTCATGCCAAGAACTCTGTTTATAATAACTTAGTAAGTATAACAGCAGCTATAAGCATAGTAAGTATTTCTACCATTTCATTATCTGCCCCAAATAAGTCTCCCGTAAGGCCCCCAATTTTTTTATTGCAAAATACATTTATTAAAAGTGCCATAATCAAAGCAGCAGGTATCATTATAACAATATACTTTGTACTCATACCGCAGACGCAGAACAGAATGGCAATGGTTACAACAAGTGCTAAAAACATCTGCAACTTTCCTATATTGCCTATAAAGAAGTTTCCTGTTCCTGTTTTTTTAGCCGTTTTACCTATAAAAGCTATAAATACTATTGAAAATCTACCTATAACAGGTGCAGCTATTATTATAAAAGAAAACCTAGGCACTATAGAACAAAGAAGACTGTATTTTAATATTATATCCATAACTATAGTAGCACACGCATAAGTTCCTATTCTACTGTCTTTCATTATCTCTATAATTTTGTCATTACCTTTAAAGGCAAAAAAACCATCACTCATATCTCCTAGTCCATCTAAATGCAGTGCACCCGTAAGCATTATGCCAAGTAAAAGTATAATAGCAACACAGACATTTACATTTCCAGGGAGTACCATTATGCATAGTTTGTACACTATCCATTGAATTCCCCCCACCAATAATCCTATGACTGGCATAAAGACGGTGCCTCTTCTAAAATTTTCTTGTTCACAAGAGAAACTTTTATTAATTGGAATTCTAGTCATAAATTGAACCATTAAAAAAAAATCATTTATTAAATTCTTCAAAGTAATTCCCCCTAGTATAATCTATAGTATATTTGAATAAAATTGTAATCAATATTATGTATTAACATGGGTGATACTATCTATAAATAAATTACTATATTCATACTTAACTAGAGTAACATCTCCATTTTTTGAAGCAAATTTCCAGAAAAAATCCAGTATACCATTTAAAACA
>DAIMMR010000398.1:0-3699 GCA_036720575.1 Clostridium sp. | reverse complement strand
GGATATCAAAAGAACTAAAGGAAAATGGCGAGCCTATCTGGTATGATACAACATTTTGACTTGTATCAGGTAACAGGATCAATCCTATCATTAGGCCAAAAAACCATAACAGATTACAGTGGTTCTAACCGTGATATTTTCATCATGGACAAACAAAATAATTTTAGCGTAGTCTGCAATATAACATACAGAACTATAACAATAGTAACAGTTATAGGCAATTCGGATTGTTGGGTTCGTAATGGTACTATAGCCGTAAAATTATAATAGGAGGTAATATAATGAATTATCAATCACTTTTAAAAACCACTAAAAATCAAGCAGAAAATATTGCTTTTATTTGTGGTAAAAATTACAGGTGTAAGGCAGGATATCGGCAACCAGCACTTGACACATGTTGTCAATGGTTATGGAGTACATTTCCCGAATTAAAAGAACAAATAACAAATAACTGGTTAAAAGGTTGGGAACAACAAAATAAAATTATATTACATAAATAGGAGGTAACAGAATGATTAATATTACTGATATTAAAGCAAGCGTATTAACTGATAATGGTTTATTTGCGGATGTTTACGACATAACAGGTGATACACCTCATCTATTAGGCAAAACATATATCAAGCCATATCGGGAAGAAATAAAAAAAGATGTAAATGGTATTACCTTGTTTGTCGATGCTGATTATAATATTTTTAGTGGTCAGATATCAAAATATAATTGGCATCAAGGCTTACATTTAGTAGAGTTTATAGAAAACTAAAATAACAGGAGGTAACACGATGAATTATATTAAACAATTACAGGAAGATAACCAGGAACTAAAAAACCGTATAACAGAATCAGCCGAACTAATAACAGAACTATACCAGTATTTACAATCTGAAAAATTTTATAACAGCGACAACATGGTTAATGTGCAGGATATATTTAACCGTCTTGATCCTGCTAGGTTATTACTACATACGGAATTATAATTTTTTTAGATAGCATTACAGTAATAAAATAAATTGTAGTGCTATTTATAAAGGATTATAATAAACTATAACAGAAAAGAGGTGATAACAATATGATAGAAATAACAGAATCAGACTATAACCAGTATATGTTTTTACTTGAAGAACAAATAAAAGACTATTGTTATAAAATTAACGAATTATATGTATCACTTGACAAATTAATAAACAATAACAGCATATACGGAAAATATGAAGGATCACTCACAATTGAAGAAATACAAAAACTAATAAAATCATTCACCGAATATCAACATAACTATTTTATAAAATGGTATAACCTCAATAAAACATTGCAACAAAAAGAATTGCCATATTATTTACCTGCTAAAATTAGAGATATCGGGAGCTATATAAAAGGAGTAGTAAGATATAACGATTTATTAACAGCATAACACTATAACAACAAAATAAATTTATCTTGCTATCATATTACTGATATGATAAAATTAATAACAGAATAACAGAAGGAGGTTAATAAAAATGAGTAAACACCAAGCAATTAAACACTACGAAAATAAGCATAACATAACCTTAATATACGATCAAAACGAAAAAACATACGCAATATATAAGCATAACAGTTTATTAGGTTATGTTTACAGCTTGCTAGATATTAATGACTACATGCAATTTAAAAACAAATAACAGAAGGAGGTAACGAAATGAATATTAAAATAGGTGATACCGTAAAGACTAATGAAAAATATAATAACAGAGTTAAAAAGTTTGATCCTGTAATCAAATTAGTACCAATTGAAAAAGGAAAAGTAATGGCAATAAATACAAAAGAATCTGGTAATATTGCTAAAGTAAAAGTAAATGGTGTTACTCGAAATATTAAAATTGATTTTTTAGAATTAGTATAACAATAACACCAAATAACCGATTGGATCAATAAATAGATTGGAGGTATAACAGGATGAACAAAAAAGAAAAAGATCAATTACTTAGTAATTACTCATATTATTATCAGGCATATAAAAACAATATAGTAGAAAAAGAAATGGTCAGAGTAGCAAAAAATATGCTATCTGGTTTAATCTCTACAAAGGATATAATACAAATTGAAAATAATATTGATTGGCAAGAATACCCTGTTATCCTGGGAAGATTTAATATGTTAGCTGAGACAATATCCTACTGTATGCCAGAATACATTTTTGAGTATAACATTAACAGTTTAGAATTAATAAAAGACGAAATACCTTTTAATGCGGAGAGTGAAAAACAGGCCAATGCTATAACAGAACTATGTAATGATCTAATAAACAGAATACAATATAAAAGTGAAATAGCATAATAAAAGGAGGAATAATAAAAGATGTTAGAAAAACAATTTAACAAATTGGTTGATCAAATAGTTAAAACAGCAATAACAGCCGAACTAACAGGAATCACAAAAGAAGAGGTAATAAACCGATACAATAAAGTATTAGAAGAATACGGAATAGAAAAGGCTGACTCAGCACTAGAAAATACTTTAAATCAATTTAATAATAGAATCAAAACAATTAAGGAAAAGAAAAGAATGGAAGATAAAAAATTCTGGCAAGAAGTAAAAAATGAAACATTTAATAAAAAAGGTTTTTGTCCGTGTGCTATCAGAGATTTAAAAAACAGTATTAAATCAGGAGAAATTGACATAACAGGATTTGAAAAAGAGCAGGAGATTAAACAAAGATTAGCAATATAATTTAATTCTTTTCCTGAGTGCTAAACATATACATAATATAAATAACAATAACAGTTTAGCACTCCAAAAAGGAATTAAATACAATAACAGCAGGAAGGAGGTAATGCTACATTGACGAAAACTAAATTAATAACCTTATTTGTGCAACATCAAATAACAGAACAAGAACTACGGAAATTATTAAGTAAAACAGCATAACAGTATAGCAGGAATATGATATTATAAAGAAAGGAGGTATAAAAGCATGATAACAGAGCAAGAATATTTTGATCAAACAGTACAAAAAACATTAACTCAAATCGAATGCACTATGGATATTAATATAACAATTATGGATCATAGCACTTTAAAAGGCAAATCAAAAGAATCATTAGGAATATGTTGGAGAAACCAATTTGATATTTACCATATAACAATTGATGAATTTTTTGTCCATGAATGCTATACATACTTTATTTTAGATAGTATTACCAGCACATGGGAATTAAACGGTCAAACATTAGAAGAAGTAATCTGTCACGAATTAGCACATATAGAACAATGGAGACATTGCAAAAAGCATAGACAAATAACAAACAGGTTATTATTAATGGTAAAATTACCAGATAAATATTATCAATATATAAGTAATAAATCAGCATAACAGAACAATTCCCGAACATTACAAAAGATTGATTTTATGACTATTTGCCGTTTTGTGAATGCCTGAATAATGGCATTTATTTTTCAGAGAATTAAATAAAAAATATAAAGATAGTAGCAAAATCATATTGACAATATGAATAGCAGGGTTTATAATCAATATAACGAATTAAACAAATAAGGAGTTGAACAAATTGAAAACTAAAGTATTTAATAAGCAATATTGGATTAACAGAATAACAAAAGAGATTGAAGAAAACGGAGAACCTATCTGGTATGATGCAGATTTAATTAAAAAACTAGATCATTTCAATATATTAACAATTGATCTTAATCGAATGGCAT
>DAIMMR010000397.1:0-3703 GCA_036720575.1 Clostridium sp. | reverse complement strand
TTGCATTAAATTAGAATATTAAAGGAGATAATATTAAAAATGGAAAATGAGATTAAAATTTTTAAAAATCAGGAATTTGGACAATTGAGGACGATCGTTAAGGGCGGCGAGCCGTGGTTTGTGGCGAAGGACGTTTGCGACGCGCTGGAAATCTCTAATCCAACAATTGCAGTTTCACGGCTTGATGATGATGAGGTGGCTAAGTTCAACTTAGGCGGCTTATCCGGAGAATCAAATGTTGTTTCCGAATCCGGTCTCTATTCTCTTGTCCTTGGCAGCCGCAAGCCGTCTGCCCATGAATTCAAACGCTGGGTAACGCACGATGTTATTCCTACTATTCGTAAAACTGGTGGATATGTAGCTAATGATAATTTGTTTATTGATACATATTTACCATTTGCAGACGATAATACAAAATTACTTTTTAGAAATACATTGGGTGTAATTCGCAAATTAAATAAGCGTATTGAGCAAGAAAAACCTTTAGTTGGTTTTGCGAAACAGGTAGGAAATTCTAAAAATACTATTGATATAGGTCAACTTGCGAAATTAGCGCAAGACGAACATATTAAAATTGGTCGCAATAGATTGTTTGACTGGTTAAGAAATAAGAAAATTTTAGATCATAAAAATTTGCCATATCAACAGTACATAGACAGAGGATATTTTGAAGTAATTGAAGTTCCAAGAGATACACCTTATGGGGTCATATCGTTTCAACAGACAAGGGTTACTGGTATAGGCCAAATCTATATTGTTGAGAAACTTAGAAAAGAATTTGGAAATAAGTAAGAGGTAGAAAATGAGAAAAGTTTGACAAATAATATTAAAGATCATAGTCATATAAAGTAAAAGATGATTATACTGGAGCGGTTAGTTATAGGTGTTTTAATAATACTTAATTGTTTATGTATTATAGTGATTGGATTAGTAAAAAAGCAATTTAAGGAGAGATGTAATATTGCCTTTAAATCGTCAAATTCACATATATAGTATTGATACGAGTGCATTCTATACTAATAATGAAAAACGTTTACACTGGAAATTATGTGCTTTAAGAAAAGAAAAGCAATATTTCAAAAACCAAATATGTAAATTTCCTATATATGGTTGGAAATATTTTGAATACAAAAAAAAGGTTAAAGATCTTAATAAGAGTATTAAGATAAATAAAAAAATAATATTAAGTAAGTTACATAGAGCAGTATTGTATAATAAATTACACAATAAAGATGGCAAAACCAATATTCGTAAACTTGATGCTTCTAAATTGGTGGACAAAAATGTTATATCAATTTTTGAATCTTCATTGACTCGTCTGTTGGGTATTAAACAAAACGAATTATCTATGGATATTATAGTGGTTAAGGTTTATTATTTTGATATATTAAAAGATTTGATTCAAAATGGATTTTATTATAATGGAGAAAAATATAGATTTTTTACAGCATCCGCAGGACAAATTAGAACTAAAAAAACTGTTTTTATTAAAGAATCAAAATGGAATAAGTTAGAGAAAACTTTAATGTGTGGTCTTACTACTGATATTATTAACTCAAAAGGCGGAGTAAATATTAATAAATATTTAGCTTACCTTTCTCTTACAAACAGTGCAACAGATTTATGGAGTAACTTTGATATTCGTAAATGTATTGTTGTTGATGATTTTGAGACAATGGTTCGTGATACAGTTGATTTTATCAATGATGAAACATATGAAATTGTTAGAAAAGAAATGGATGTTCCGATTACTCATACAGATGGGTGTGGATTAATATCGAGTTCTATAAGTAAAAAAAATTTTATGGTTAGGTTGCCTTGGGTAAAAGGTCTTTTAGCAAGTTGCAATTTTGAGGAATTTATCAGACAGGAAAATTTAAAAGATCCATCTATAAATCATGGTATTGTTAAAGATATTTATGGTGATACATATGATGTTATAAAAGATAATATTAAGATTATATTTTTTAAAAGTCAATTTAAGATGAATAAATATTATAAAGATTGGGATGAATATGCAACAAATTTTGAGAAATATAACTGTCAGGCCGGAATATGTAATATGGAAGAAAATTATATTAAAAATGCTAAAATAAATTATCAAATGATTCAAACATTAAACGATATGACGGATAGTGAAATAATGAATTTAACCAGAAAATCAAGAAAGAAAATTGAACGAATGTCAACAACGGTTAAATCTATGTTGGAAGCTTTTGGGGTCACAAAATATAATCATAATAAAACTTATTTACAACAAGCATTAAGCATATATCCAGAATTGTTAAATGATACATATACTAAGGATGTTCTTAGACAGATCAAGCAAAGTTTGGTGCATGGATATAAATCAGCGAGGCTAGAAGTAAATGGGAAATATACTTTTATTATACCAGATACTTATGCTGTTTGCGAGCATTTGTTTTTACATAAACAATTTCCTGATGGGCTGTTAAAAAACGGTGAAGTATCTTGTAAAATATATAAGAATTTTAGTAAACTTGATTGTTTACGAAGTCCGCATCTGTACAAAGAACATGCTGTAAGGAAAAACAAGATTGATGATACTACAGCGAAATGGTTTACAACGGATGCTCTTTATACAAGTTGTCATGATTTAATTACCAAGGTATTACAAAATGATGTAGATGGGGATAAATCATTAGTTGTTGCTGATCCAACACTAGTTTCTATTGCGGAACGAAACATGAAAAATATAGTACCTTTGTATTATGAGATGAAGAAGGCAGATCCAGTACAGCTTAATGGGGATCAGCTATACGCTGGAATGAATGCTGCTTATATTGGTGGGAATATTGGAGCAATTAGCAATTCTATTACAAAGATTTGGAATAGTTGTAATGTTACAGACGAAGCATTAAAAGCGGTAAAATTACTTTGTATGGAAAACAATTTTACAATTGATTATGCCAAGACACTTTATAAACCTACAAGACCTCATGATGTTGACGAGCTTATAAAGCGATATACGCAAGTAAAAGTACCTTACTTTTTTATATATGCGAAGGATAAAAAATTAAGTCAAGTTTCGGAGATTAATGATAGTGTTATTAATCGAATTTGCAAATTGATTACTGATAAACGATTTAAGTTTGCGCTTAAAGATTTTGGTAAATTAGATTATAAGATGTTAGTAACAAATCCTGATATTAAAATTAAGCAGGATGTTATTAAAAAATATTCAGAATTAAATAGAAAGTATCATTATCAGATAAATTTGAAAGATGATAAAAATCCTAATTTTGCGCATATAGCAAATCAAGTTAAAAAAGAAATGAATTCTTTAGGTTATTCTGAAAGTGATTTAACTGATATATTGGTTAAACAGCTTTATGGAATAAAGCATAGTAGACAAAAAGAATTACTGTGGTTTTGTTATGGAGATTATATAGTGAAAAATTTAAAGAGAAATATTGGGAATAAAACAAGTGTATGTTGGCATTGTGGAAAACGATTTGAAAAAAAATATTCTGCTCAAAAATATTGTGATGATTGTAGTGGATATCAAAATATTAAGAAGAAGGTGATTCATTGTATTGATTGTGGTAAACAAGTAGTAATTGACGCAAAGGATAATCAAACTACCCGATGCAAAGAATGCTATAAAAAATGGAGACGCAATAATGTAAAGGATAATGTTAAAAAATATAGAGAAGCCCATAAAATGTAATCAGCACAAATC
>DAIMMR010000396.1:0-3709 GCA_036720575.1 Clostridium sp. | reverse complement strand
CACCTAGAAAAAGGGTGACTACCTGTCAGAAATGTATAAGGACAGGAGATATTGAAAATGTTGGAAAAACATCCAGACATGGTACCTTTTTTGAGATGCTTGGAAATTTTTCTTTTGGAGACTATTTCAAAGAAGAAGTAATTCCCTGGGCTTGGGAATTTACTACTGATGTTTTAAAAATTCCTAAAGATAAATTATATGTTACCATATATTTAGATGATGATGAAGCTTATGATATATGGGTGAAAAAGACGGACATAGATCCATCTAGAATATTCAGACTAGGAAAAGAAGATAATTTTTGGGAACATGGAGCAGGACCCTGTGGACCTTGTTCGGAGATTCACTATGACAGAGGCGAAGGAAAGATAACTACAGTAGATGAATTTGTAAAAGCAGGTGATAGAGACAGGGTAGTTGAATTTTGGAACTTGGTATTTACACAATTTGATAAAGATGAAGAAGGAAACTACAATAAGCTTTCTCATCCAAATATAGATACAGGTATGGGTCTTGAGAGAATGGCAACTATAATGCAGGGTAAAAACAGTATATTTGAAGTAGACACTATAAATTCCATATTAAAAGCAGTAAGCAATATGGCTGGTATAGAGTATGGTAAAAATAAAAAAAGTGATATGTCCATGAGAATAATAACAGATCATGTGAGAAGTGTTACATTTATGATAAGTGATGGAATACTTCCATCTAATGAAGGACGAGGATACGTGCTCAGAAGACTTTTAAGAAGGGCTGCAAAGCATGGAAAATCCCTTGGTATTAAGGAAGGATTTTTGTATAAACTTACAGAAGTTGTCATAAACAATTCTTGCGGAAATTATTCTGAATTGAAGGAAAAAGAAGAGTATATAAAAAAGATTATAAAGTTAGAAGAGGAAAGATTTGATGAAACTATAGACAGTGGAATGCAAATTTTAAATGACTTTATATCTGACTTAAAGTCAAATAAAAATACTGTACTTGAGGGTGAAAAGGCATTTAAATTGTATGATACGTATGGTTTCCCTATAGAACTTACTCAAGAAATATTAGAAGAAAAAGGAATGACTGTAGATTTAGATGAATTCAATCAGAATATGAAAAATCAGAGGGAAAGAGCAAGATCTGCTAGAGCAGAGACCAATTATATGGGAGCAGAAAATACATTATTAAATAAAATTCCTTTTGAAATAAATACGGTATTTGAAGGGTATGATAGATTAAAATCCAGTTCCAAAGTTAAATTGATTGTAAAAGATGAAGAATTTGTATCTATTTTAAATGAAGGAGAAGAGGGAGTTATAGTAACTTCTAATACGCCTTTTTATGCTGAAATGGGAGGTCAGGTAGGAGACAAGGGAGCTGTATTTAGTGAAAACTTCAAAGGAGAAGTTTTAGACTGTAAAAAAAACCTAGCAGGAAAGGTACTACATTTTGTTAAAGTGATTTCAGGAAATGTAAATTTAGATGATACAATTGAATTGAGTGTAGACGAGGATAGAAGAAATAATATAAGAAAAAACCATACTGCAACTCATCTATTGGATTCTGCTTTAAAACAAGTTTTAGGAGAACAGGTACATCAGTCTGGTTCTTATGTAGATGAATTTAGACTAAGGTTTGATTTCAATCATTTTGAAACTGTAAGCCATGAAAAATTGAGAGATATTGAAAACTTAGTAAATGAAAATATAATGAAAGTTTATCCTGTAAAAACAACTATAATGTCTTTAAAGGAAGCCAAAGAAAGTGGTGCAATAGCACTTTTTGACAACAAATATAAAGATGAAGTAAGAGTGGTTTCTGTAGGTGATTTCAGCAAGGAACTTTGTGGAGGTACTCATGTAAGTAATTCTGGAGAGATAGGCTTGTTTAAAATAACTTCTGAAACTGGAATAGCAGCTGGTATAAGGAGAATAGAAGCAGTTACAGGTAAGATGGCAACTGAATATGTTAATTCAAAAAGTGATATACTAAAAGAAATATCAAATAAACTAAAATGTTCTGAAAAAGAAATTGTTCATAAATTAGATTTGCAATCTAATGAGTTGAAGGAATTAGAAAAGGAAATTGAAGAATTAAAATTGAAAGTTGCAGGAAGTGCAGAAGATGATATTTTAAAGTCAGTAGAGCAGATAAAAGGAATAGATATATTTACAGGTATACTGAAAGATGTAGATGGAAATTCTCTTAGAGAATTAGCTGATAAAATCAGGAGCAAATCTGAAAATTGTGTAGTTTTGCTTGGAAGCAGCGTAGGAGAAAAAGTACAGCTTGTAGCTATGGCAACTAAAGAAGCAGTAAAAGGTGGAATACATTGTGGAAAAATAATAAAGGAAGTTGCAGCCATTACAGGTGGCGGCGGAGGTGGAAGACCTGACATGGCTCAAGCAGGAGGAAAACTTCCAGATAAGTTACAAGAAGCTATAGGAAAGAGTAATGCAATTATTACAAAATTAGTTAAGTAGTATACATTTTATGAAATATGTTTTATAATATATTTATTAGAATGTTAGCGGGGTGATATATATGAGCAACGATAATACTATTCAGTTTGACATTTCTGAAAGTAAAAAAGCATTGACAAAGGAAATATTGACTGAAGTTTATGATTCGCTAATTAAAAAAGGCTATAATCCAGTAAATCAATTAGTTGGATACTTGATTTCTGGTGATCCAACGTATATAACAAATTATAATGGAGCAAGGTCATTGGTTAGGAAGCTTGAGAGAGATGAAATACTTGAAGAAGTCTTAAAAGCATACTTAGACATAAAATAAAAATGTCCTTTTGGACATTTTTATTTTAAATATGAGGATAATATAAAGTAGGAGAGTGAAGGTTTGAGAATACTCGGATTAGATATAGGGGACAGAACTATAGGAGTGGCACTAAGTGACCCACTTGGGATAACGGCACAAGGAATCACTACTGTGAGAAGAAAGAATCAGGAAAAGGATATTGAGGAATTAAAGTCTATATGTGAAAAATACGGTGTGGAACTCATTGTTTCTGGGCTTCCTAAAAATATGAATGGTACGTTAGGTCCTCAGAGTGAAAAAGTGTTAAGTTTTTGCAAGGTTATAGAGCAAAGTATAAAAGTACCCATAAAGATGTGGGATGAAAGATTAACTACTGTAGCAGCTCATAGAGCTATGATAGAGGGAGATTTATCTAGGGCAAAGAGAAAAAAAATAGTAGATAAGATGGCAGCTATTTATATACTTCAAGGATATTTGGATAGCATTTCAAAATAGTATCAAGTGAAACTTGTTTAAACTTATTTAGGGATACAGTCTCTCTTTATGATAGCATTGAAGAAAATCAGGAAACTAAAATCTATAATTTTTGTGAAGGGTTTTTACAAAGTATCGTTAAGTGTTAAAGAGGGTAGTTATTGAATAAATTTGGATTTAGAAGAAAGGAAAACCCAATATGGATAATAACGCAGCAGATTTAATGTTAGAAGATGAAAATGGGAAAAAGGTTAAGTTCCAGGTAGTTACTAAATTTGATATAAAGGAAGAAGAATATGTAATTGCAGTACCTGAAGAATGTGCTGATGAAGATACAGCTATAGCACTTAAAATAGTAAAAGATGATAATGGAGAAGAAGTTCTTGTAACAGTAGAAGATGAGGATGAATTTGATAGGGTTTTAGAAGTTTATGAAAGCTTATTTGGAGATGAAGCTTAGTTAATATAAAAG
>DAIMMR010000395.1:0-3714 GCA_036720575.1 Clostridium sp. | reverse complement strand
GTATATGTTTATGATATTGCTGCTACCAAAATAATGCAAGCTGTAAAGATGGCGGAGAGCAGTGGGTTCCCACTAAAATTTAGTATGGAAGAGGAATAATTATGAAACTAGATAGAATAGTAAATGAAATTATGACTGCGGCTTACAATGAAGCAAAATATTGTAAGCATGAATATTTTACACCAGAACATTTATTATATGCTGCTTTATTTTTCCCGGAGGGAATGGAAATAGTAGAAGGATGCGGCGGAAGTGTACAGGATATAAAAAATGATTTATTACAGTATTTTAGTGATAATATACAAGTTACAGAAAAAAAAGAGCCGCTGGAAACTATAAGTTTGCAAAATATATTAACCTCTGCAGGCGAACATGTTTTAGCAGCTGAAAAGGAAATAATAAAGTTAGGGGATATTTTTATATCCATATATGATGAAGAGCAAAGCTTCGCTAGCTTTTTTCTAAAAAAACAAGGGATAAAGAGAATAGATATATTAAATTATATAACTCATGGAACTCCAGCAAATATGTTTAATTATAACCTTGAAGATGATTCTATATACTCATCGGATGAACAGGATATGCCCTTATTTTTTCAAATAGCAGATTTCGCAGTAGAACTTACTGAAAAGGCAAGAAATGGCCAAATAGATCCTTTGATTGGAAGAGATGATATACTTAGTAGAACAATTCAGGTGCTTTCAAGAAGAAACAAAAATAATCCGATTCATGTGGGAGATCCAGGAGTTGGAAAGACAGCCATCACAGAAGGACTGGCGAGCCTGATTGCAGATGGCAAAGTGCCTAAAAATTTAAAAGACAGTAAAATATATTCTCTGGATATGGGTTCTATTTTAGCAGGTACTAAGTATAGGGGAGATTTTGAAGAAAGAATAAAAAATATATTGAAGAAAATAGAAAAGGAAGATAAGCCTATAGTATATATAGATGAAATACACACTATAATAGGAGCAGGATCTGTATCTGGGGGCTCTCTTGATGCTGCAAATATTTTAAAGCCTTTTTTGACTAGTGGAAGAATTAGATTTATAGGATCTACTACTTATGACGAATACAAAAAGATATTTGAAAAGGATAGAGCTCTTGCCAGAAGATTTCAAAAAATAGAAGTACCGGAGCCTACTGCAGAAGATACTTATAAGATACTTTTAGGAATAAAAGGACAGTATGAAAAATTTCATAATGTAGTTTATGAAGATGAAGCCTTAAAAGCAGCAGTAGATTTATCTGTAAAATATATAAATGATAGGTATTTGCCAGACAAAGCTATAGACGTAATAGATGAAACTGGTGCCTATGTAAGGCTTCATGGAAAAGATGAAGAACAAATAGTCATTGAAAAAAAGCACATAGAAAAGACAATTTCATCTATGGCGAAAATACCAGAGCGAACTTTATCACAGGATGAGACAAAAGTTCTTAAGAATTTAGATAATATTCTTAAAGAAAAGATATTCGGGCAGGATGAAGCTGTGGAAGCTGTAGTAAGGGCAATTAAAAGGTCAAGAGCTGGATTTAACGAAGACAATAAAACCGTGGCAAATCTTCTTTTCGTAGGCCCAACAGGTGTGGGAAAGACAGAAATAAGTAAGCAGCTTTCAAATGCTTTAAATATTCCACTAATAAGGTTTGACATGAGTGAGTATCAGGAAAAGCATACAGTGGCAAGGCTTATTGGCTCTCCACCAGGATATGTAGGATATGAAGAAGGTGGACTTTTAACAGACACTATAAGGAAAACTCCTTACTGTGTGCTGCTTTTAGACGAAATAGAGAAGGCACATCCAGATGTACTTAATATAATGCTGCAGCTTATGGATTATGCTACCCTTACAGATAATACTGGAAGAAAAGCTGACTTTAAAAATGTAATACTTATAATGACTTCAAATGCAGGAGCCAGGTATTTGGGAAAATCACTTATGGGATTTGGAAATAGGATTGTAAAAGATGATGCAATTTCCCAGGAAGTAAATAGAGTATTTTCTCCAGAATTCAGAAATAGATTGGATGAAATAATATTTTTTAATGGAATGAATGAACAGATGGCATATCGTGTAGCACAAAAAGCTATGGGTGAATTTGAACAGCAACTTTTAACTAAGAATATAAAAATAACAGTTACAGATAATTGCTATAAGTGGCTGGCACAAAAAGGCGTGTCATTAGAATATGGTGCAAGAGAGATAATGAGGATAGTGAAGCAGGAAATAAAGCCTTATTTTGTAGATAGAGTGCTCTTTGACAATAAAATTAAAGATACCGTTAGCGTCATAGATATAGAAAATAACAGCATAAAGATTAAAGTAGAAGGACAGTAAGTTAAATATTAGAGGGGATCTATGGCGGAAGGATGAGTTAAAGTGAAAAAAGTAAGCAAAATTATTGTAATTAGTTTGTTGTTTTTTGTTGTAGTGACTGCAGGTATGTTTTCTGTAAAAGTTATGGCAAGCGGCACTTCAGACACCGATAACAAGCCAGTTCATGGTAAAGTTATTAAAATACATGCAGGTGGAGACAAGAATTCCCAAAGATTTTCCAATGCAGATGTAAAAATTATATCGGGAAGTCTTAAAGGCAAAGTGATTACAGTTCAAAATTTTGCAGGTGGGCAAATTAAAGATGAAGGAAGCAGTACACAGAGCTTTGCAAAAGTAGGAGATGAAGTATTAGTCAATATACAATATGAC
The DNA here is from genome assembly GCA_036720575.1 of Clostridium sp. GTDB lineage: Bacteria > Bacillota > Clostridia > Clostridiales > Clostridiaceae > Clostridium_B. Next base: position 1,003 of record DAIMMR010000395.1, on the reverse strand, counting down.
TCAAAAAACAATGTAAAAAAAGCTTATATTTATGAGATAGTAAGGTATAAATGTCTATATGGATTGGCTGCATTTCTAATTATATTGCTTATAGCTATAGGGGGATTAAAAGGATTTAAATCCGTGATAACTTTAGCCATAACTGGAATTGTGGTAATAAAAGTGCTTATACCACTTATACTACAGGGATTTAATCCAATGATAGTATCTATTGCAATATGTATTTTTGTAACCATAGTGAACCTGCTTATAATAAGCGGTAAAAATGAAAAAACACTTGCTGCTATTATAGGAACCTCTGGGGGAGTACTTATTGCAGGGGCCATAGCGTTCTTTTCCAACTCTATAATGAGATTAAATGGACTTACTGATGATCAAATGCAGTCTATTATATATACTTCACAAAATGCCAATTTCAATTTTTCAGGTTTGCTGTTTGCAGGAATAATCATGGGAGCACTTGGGGCAGTTATGGATGTAAGTATGTCTATAGCATCCTCTATAATGGAAATAAAAGAGGTAAAACCTGATATGACTATGAAGGAACTTGTGAAATCGGGTATGAATGTGGGAAAAGATATTATGGGTACTATGGCCAATACTTTGATACTTGCCTATGTAGGAGGGGCCATGTACATAATGATTATGATTTCATCTTACTCTTATAGTACATCTATTTCTACAGCTTTGGATCAGGATATTATTGCTTCTGAGGTTTTAAAAGCTCTGGCAGGAAGTATAGGCCTTATATTTGCAGTACCTATAACAGCAGCTACAACTGCGTTTTTAATTAAACTGAATAAAGGTAAGGAAAAGTAACATTTTTTCATCTAAAACAATATTATAATACAGTGAAACAATTTGAAAATATGGAGATGAACATTAATGGAAACTGTTGTAAACTTTTATGTTGTTTTAGATGAAAATGGAGAAAATAAAAAAGAACTAAAAAGTCAAATAACTTCAGATAATCCTATATTTATAAATATACAAAGTGGGGATA
>DAIMMR010000394.1:0-3724 GCA_036720575.1 Clostridium sp. | reverse complement strand
TTTTTACATTTAAAATTATACTTGAGACTTATTTTTTTCTAAAAAATCCTTCGCTTGTCCAATTGTAAGAGGCAAATCATCAGCATTTAAAATTCCATCTTTATCTAAAATTTCAATTAAATGTGCTACTCTAGGAAGTCTTAAATTAATCTTACGAATAATTTCCTTCTTATTAAATACTTCTTCAGTAGTTCCTCCCATTATAATCTTTCCTTTATCTAGAAGATAAACTTTATCCGCAAGAAGTGGAACTGTATCCACGTCATGTGTTGCAAAAATTAAAGTAATTCCAAGTTTCTCATTTATAGAATCCAAAAGTCTAATTAATTTGTGCACTCCTCGTGGATCAAGTGCTGCGGTTGGCTCATCCAATACCATAACTTTTGGTTTCATAGCAAGTACACTTGCAAGTGCAATTCTCTTTTTTTGTCCACCGCTTAAATTGTGAGGGCTTTTATCTTCATATCCTGACATTCCCACTATTTTTAAAGCCCACTCTATAGTATCCTCTAACTTTTTGCCATTAACGCCCATATTTAAAAGTCCATAGGCAATTTCCTGCCTGACTGTAGGGTTAAAAAGCTGGTCATCAGAATCCTGAAATACCATTCCCACACTTCGCCTAATCTCTACTAAGTTTTTTTTACATACTTCCATACCATTTACAGTGATGGTTCCAGATGTAGGTTTTAAAATCCCATTAAATAGGTGAAAAAGCGTAGACTTTCCCGCACCATTTGGACCAAGTATTGCTACTTTCTCCCCACTTTCTATTTTCATATTAATATCTTTAAGTGCCATGCTCCCATCACCATAAGCATAACTAACTTGAGACACATCAATAATTTCCATAAACATTCTCCTTTAAATCAATACATTTGCAATAATTAGAACAACCAATAAAATCACACCTATTACGCCAAATCTGAAATCCTTAGAAGGTACTGGATATGTAAAGAATTTAGCTTCTATACTATCTTCATTATATCCCCTTGACAGCATGGCATTATAAACTCTTATACTTCGATCTAAAGATTGTATTATAACATAGACTGCTATTTCCGCAGTATCTTTAATCTGATGAAACCAGCTAGACTTGTATCCCATACGACTCAACTGAGCGTGCCTCATATTTTTTCCCGTATCTTCAATAATAAATATATACCTATACATCATATCTGCCAAGTCTACTATTGTAGATGGCATTTTAAATATTCTAAGGGTTTCAAGTATTTCAATCATAGGCGTACAAAAAGATAGCACACAAGCTAAACTAACAGCTGCCATTATTCTAAGCATAAGTAAAATTCCAAGGTCAAGTCCTTCTTTATAAATATATAAATGATAACTTCCAAATGGGATATAAGTTAAAACATGACTACCATTAGTAAAAAGCATACTTATAAATACAATCCAGGCTATTCCAAAAGGTATAAGTAATCTTTTTACAAGTCTTTTCCATGGCAAATGTAATGTATAATACCCAAATAAGGATAATACCCATAAAAAAGTTACCAAATACCAATGCGAAAGGAAAGTAGCAATAATAATACCACTTAAAAACAAAACCGTTTTGACTCTCCCATCTAAACAATGTAAAAAACTATTTTTATCATACATTTTTCTAAATGAAGCTAGTTCCATAATTTCATTCTTCCCCTTTGACTTTAATTTGACGAACATCTTTCCCCAGTAATGTCCAACTATCAATCCTGCAGAAAAAGCGCCCACTTCTTCATCACCTTACAGGAGATCCAATTTTTAATAATCTTTTCGTAAACGATTTTACCCTTCCTAGAGAAACCTAGGAAGGGTAAATTATAATAACTGAAATAATATACTATAACAAAGGTCACCTCCCTATCACTCGTAGAGTTTAATGGTTCCTAAAACAACATAGGCAGGTCTTCTGACTTAAGATCATCATCCTTATAGCCTTCCCAGTTTCCCAGTGACATATAATAAGGACTCCTCTTTTCACAGCGGCGGGACCGTGCAGACTTTCCATCTGACTTCCCTTTTCAGCATAATAATGCACCTATATCTTTTTTATATTCTTTTGTCAATAATTGCTTTTTTAATTATGATATATAACTATTTAAGGCAATTTTCTCACAATATTTCTTTCATGTCAAGTATGCACCCAGACTTAATGACTTGCAGTTCGTAAGTTGTAAAAAATATCCGAAGTATAAGTTGATTTTTTACTTAAAAACACCATGAATTTAGTTTTCATACATAAAATAGTCAATTGCCTCTTTTAATGCTGTAGCAAAATCTACATTTCTCTTATGATAAACATTTCCTCCATATTCATTAGCTTGATTGTCACATATATAAGCATAATCATAACTTTCTGGATGACACCATTCCATAAAAGTATATGTATGGCTTGGACCATTTGTTGTAAAACATATATCTCCAGGTCGAAGTTGTGCTAAATCCTTGCATTTAGTCCATCCTCTTTGTAAAAGCTGTGATGTAAATTGCACAGTATTACATACCTCCTCTGGCAAATCAGTAAGTCCTGCCCTTCTCAAAGCTTCGCTTGCAAAATATACACAGTTATTGCTTGTATTACCACCATGAAGCTCAATAGCTCTATTTAAAACTGAATTTCTGTTATCTTCATCACTAAGATAACTATAAAGATTTTTCTGCAGCTCAGAATGGGAAGCAGAACTATCTGTTGGTGCAGCTGGCTCAGGTGATGGATTAACTGGTGATGGCTGCGGTGATGGCTGAGGCTTGTCCGACGTTTTGCTATTTGTTAAAGTTGCCACTATATCTCCAGTTATCACAGCTTCACCGCCAAATACATATAACTTGCTAAAGCTTTTGTTCTCTATAAAACATTGTGTTACAGCAACGAGACTGCTTCCTACCAAAACTATTGGATTTGAATTTAATGCAGCCAAAGCTGATCCGCTTAGTGCATCTGCAAAGTCTTCTGAATAAGCCAGACAAATCGAACTAAAATCAAATTTATCAGAAAAAGCATTTATTATATTTATATTTCTTTCATATTTATCGCTGCCAGAAATTCTTTTAACATTTGGAAATTTAGATGACACAGCATCACTTATTATGTCTTGTCCACCCAATACATAAGTTACCGGTATATTTTTATTTTCTATCAATTGACTTACTGAATCTGGTACTGAATCCTTTGGAACTAATATAATTGGCATTTGCAATTTTGCAGCTATAGAAGCTATAGAAAGTGCATCAGTATAATCACTATCTGTAGTTAAGATTATTCCATTGGATGTCCCTATTTGATTTGCCACTGATACAGAGGTCTCAGTTCTGTTAAGTCCACAAAATCTTTCAGTTGATATATTCATTTCATGAAGTTCATCGTCAACTTCATTGCTTATAACTCCAGTGCCTCCTACAATAAAAACTTGTTTAACATTTAATCTCTTTATTTGCTCAATTGTAGTGTTCTCTAATCTATCACTTCCATTTAAAAGTATTGGTGCATTATATTTTTTAGCTAATGTTGATGCACTTAAAGCATCTGGAAAGTTATATCCATTTACAATAACTGCATAATTGGAATTTTTCCAGCCTTGATTTACTATTTGTGAACAGGTTCCATATCTATCTTGTCCACCTAATCTTATAGATTCCGGTGAAGCAGCACTAGCTTTCACACCAAAAAATATAAAAACAAACATAAAGACAGAAAGTAAACTAATTAATTTTTTTCTCATATGTA
>DAIMMR010000393.1:0-3744 GCA_036720575.1 Clostridium sp. | reverse complement strand
TTTATAAAAATAAAAAAGATAATATTGAAATTTGCTATGATGAAAATGAATATGAAGGCAATCTAACTTTAGGGAAAAAGGATAAGCCTTTTAACTATAACACCTTAGAACCTTCTATATTAAGAGCCAACAGTTTAAAAATATTAAATTCAGTATTTAACACCAACTATGAAAGTGATGATGAGCTACATAAATTTATGAAAGCTAATAAAACTGATTGTGCTTTAAAAATATTTTCTTCTGAAAGAAATATAGAATATCCAGATTATATTATGAGGGCAATCTTATGAAAAACCAACTTTTAATAGCATCTGCAGGTGCTGGAAAAACAACGCTGTTTGTAGAAGAAGCTATTAGCTGCAATGAAACTGTGTTAATTACAACTTTTACAGAAGAAAATAAAGAAGAGATAAAAAAGAAATTTTATGAATTAAATAATGGTGTTATACCTTCCCATGTAACAATTAGGACTTGGTTTTCATTTCTTATTGAACATGGTGAAAAGCCATATTAGGGAAAACTTACTGATAAAAAAATAAGAGGATTGTTGTTAGTAAATGAAAAATCAGGCATAAAGAGTAGAAGAGGAAAATTCATTTCATATTATGGAGAAAAGGATATAGATAAATATTATTTCAGTAAGGATTATAAAATTTATTCCGATAAACTTTCTAAATTTGTGGTTAGATGTAATAAAGCAAGTGATGGCTGTGTTATAGATAGGATATCAGCATTATTCAAATATATATTCATCGATGAAATTCAAGATATGGCAGGATACGATTTAGAATTCATAAAACTACTGTTTAAAACAGATTCTGTAATTAAAATGGCAGGAGATCCTAGACAAGTAACATATCATACACATTTTGCACAGAAATACAGAAAGTACGCAAATGGTAAAATTGAGGATTTTATTATAAATGAATGTAAGAGTTTAGCTTGTGACATTGATAGTGAAACTCTCAGAGGAAGTTGGCGCAATAATCAGGTTATATGTGATTTTGCTAATAGTATATTTCCAGATTATCCAAAATTCAAATCTTTGCAAACAGAAACTAATCAACATAATGGAGTTTTTCTTGTAAGAGAGAAAGATATTATGATGTATCTAGAGGAATATAAGCCAATTCAACTAAGGTATTCCAGATCTAAGAATGTAAATCCCAATTATAAAGCCAAGAACTTTGGGGAATCAAAAGGGGGGACATTTGATCATGTATTAATTTACCCGACAGCAAAGATAGAAAATTGGTTGTTTAATAATAAAGAATTAGATAATTTTGAGATAAAATGCAAGTTTTATGTTGCAGTAACTAGGGCAAGACATAGTGTAGCAATAGTATGCAAAAACAATGTAAAAACAGATATATTACCGTTTTATAAATAACTTGAGCTATTTATGAAAAAAGTGATATAACAAAGATGCTAATGTATGAGATAGAAATGTAATATATAATAATTTGTAAAACAATTAAAAATTAATGTATACAATAAAAGTTTTGCTTCTGGCAAGAATATATAACATTTTTGAAATATACCCTGACGCCAAGGGGGTACCAGGCTCGATGGTCATCAGAATTGCAGCAACAAGGCATATAGAGACCATAGCGTTACTACAAAGAGAAATTATGTAGAAATCCTTAGATTTAAGTTCTTTCACGACTATTTTGCTTTTGAAGAAGATGAGCATAATTTTAAGAAAAAGGTGCTTAAAAAGTTTTTTTATGTTTCGGTGGTGGTTGACCTAGTTAGTGGAGATACAAGAAAATAAGGACAGTTAAGAATCAGCAAGGATAAAAAACTTGCTGATTTTTGCGTTTATGCTTTCAGACTTGTCAAAAGGACAAGTCAAGAATGGTGATTTTGATAATTCTAGAATAGCAAAAAAGAAAAGTCTAGACTTGTCAAAAAGACAACCTAACTATATAGAGATTAGTTAGATTGATAGAGTTATATTTATATTAGGGGTAAAAAGGGGAAAGTACTTCTTTTAAAGTGGAATATAAGCTGAAACGGTGGTTTACCGTATTAGGTTAGAATGGAGTAAGAATGTTATGACAGGACTTTTGTTTTGAGGTAGTTATAAAGTAAATCATTATACTTGATATCATTCGTACAGTGGAATATAATTAATTAACAGACTTCTTTAATTGGAGGTGTTTAGTATGGATTATTTATCAGCCAAGGAAGTAGCTGAGAAATGGAATATATCAAGACGGAGAGTTCAGATACTTTGTGAGGAAGGCAGGATTGAAGGAGCGTTTAAGCTTAGTGATGTATGGGTTATCCCTAAGGACGCAAAGAAACCTGCAGACAGACGAAAGACTAAGAAAAAGCCAGATAATAGTGGGATAGATAAAATAGGGTCGGAGGGTTGATTATATGAAGCCACCTAAGGTTTTGGATAATAAGAAACATAGGGTTGTAGATGAGTTAAAAGAGGAACTAAATAAGGGTTCAAAGCTATCTGTTATATCAGCTTACTTTACAATCTATGCCTATGCAGAGCTCAAAAAGGAACTCAGTAAAATTGATAATATGAGGTTCATTTTTACAGAGCCTACCTTTGTACATAAGGACCAAGAGCTTATCCGGGAGTATTACATAGAGCGTAATCCTGAGAAAAAGATGTCTGGAAATGAATTTGAAATAAAGCTTAGAAATGAAATGAAGCAGGCGGCCATAGCCAAGGAATGTGCCCAGTGGCTTGAAAAGAAAGCAGAAATCAAATCCTTAAGGCAAGCAAACCCAGCTCAACCAAGGCTGGTTTACATAGAGAACCCTGAAGATAATGTCTCAATAAATGGAACAGTAGACTTTACTTCTGATGGGCTAGGTATCACTCCTTCCAATAGATTAGACAGCAATATGTGTTTGTACGGCAAAGACTATACTATAAGCTTCCTGCAAACATTTAATGAGCTTTGGGAGGATGGCACTGCTGTTCAAGATGTAAAAGACAAGGTTCTTGAGCAAATGCGTATCCTTTATAAAGAGAATACCCCTGAGTTTATCTACTTTGTTACTCTCTACAATATATTCAACAATTACCTTGACGAACTGACCGAAGACAATATTGTTAAAAGTCGTACAGGCTTTAAAGAGACCCTAGTCTGGAACAAGCTTTATAAGTTTCAGAAAGACGGTGTTATGGGGGCCATAGATAAAATTGAGAAGTACAATGGATGTATCATAGCTGACAGTGTTGGACTAGGTAAAACATTTACTGCTCTAGCAGTTATTAAATATTATGAATTAAGAAATGATAGGGTTCTAGTTATCGTACCCAAGAAGCTTCGTGAAAACTGGACTGTATACACCATGAACGATAAGCGTAATATCTTCTCAGGTGATAGATTCAATTACGATGTTCTAAATCATACTGACCTTAGTCGTACAAGTGGCTACTCTGGAGAGATTAACCTTGCAACTTTAAACTGGTCTAACTACGACCTTGTTGTAATAGATGAAAGCCATAACTTTAGGAACAATCCACCAGTCAAAGGTCGTATCACCCGTTATGAACGATTTATGAATGACATAATTAAGGCTGGGGTTAAGACAAAGGTTCTAATGCTATCTGCAACGCCTGTAAACAATAAGATGAATGATATTAAGAACCAGATAGCATTTATCACAGAGGGCAGAAATGATGCCTTTGCAAGTGTTGGCTTAGATAATCTTGAACTTATACTTAGAAAAGCACAAGCTGTATTTAATAGGTGGTCTGAACTTCCTGAC
>DAIMMR010000019.1:0-23766 GCA_036720575.1 Clostridium sp. | reverse complement strand
AAAAATATGGGTGTTATCAGTTATTTTAAGAAGAAAAAACAGGAGCAAAATTTTAAAGCTGTATATGAGAAATATTATGACACCATCTTCAGAAGAATTTCCTACCTTACTGGGGACATGCATGCAGCTGAAGATTTGGCACAGGAAGTATTTATGAAGTTATATAATTCACCACCTGACCATAATAACATTGCTGCATGGTTAAATAAGGTTTCTACCAATACTTCCTACAATTATATAAGAAATAAAAAAATTCATGAAGGAAAAAATGAGATGATTTACAAAAAAGAAACAGATAATGTTATTTCAATTGAAGAAGTTGCAATTAATAATTGTGAAGTAGATTTAACTAAAAAAGTACTGAATGCACTTCCACCTAGGGATCGTATGTGTCTGGTTCTTAAATTTTCAGGATACAAATATAGTGAAATTGCAGAAATAATTGGAGTAGATAAAAACTCTGTAGGCACACTTATATCAAGAGCACAAAGAAAATTTAAAGAAAGCTATTTAAGCTTAGAAGAGAGAGGTGAATAAAAAGTGAAGTGTCTAAGTGAAGGAAGCATTCAAGCATATATTGATGGAGAACTTAGTAATACTGAAATGAAAGAAGTAGAAATGCACCTTTTTCAATGTGGAAAATGCAAAGAAGTTTATAAAGAATTGAAGTCTATAAATAGTTTTGCCGTGGAAAAGCTTCAGGATTATGAGAGAGATTTTAAAATAAATCATGTAGAAATAGAAAATAGGGATATTCAAGTAAAAAATAAAAAGGGAGAGTTTAAAAATATGAAAAAATATAAAAAAATAGCAGCAGCTGCTTGTGCAGCACTTGTCATAACTACTTGTGTTTCTGTAGAGCCTATAAGAGCATCAGTTATTAATGCAGTTTCAATTTTTAGAGCAAAAGATATTAAAAGTGTAAATATTTCAGTGGATGATATTAAAAAGCTCCAAACTGAGCTTCAAGATCGTAAGTCAGATATTAATATTGATAAAATAGGTAAAGTTAAATACCAGGGTGGTGAACAAAAAAATGTTACTATAGATGAAGCAAAAAAAACACTGCCATTTACAATATCTATACCTCAAAATATACAATCGAAGGAAGTAAAGAATATTTCAATAGATAAGCCTTCAAAAGTGGATTTTACTTTAAATGTAGAAAATATAAATGAACTTCTTAAATCTTTAGGAGGAAAAAAGCTATTTCCTAAAGACTTAGATGGAAAAACTTTTTCTTTAAACATGTCTGGAGCGTTAAGCATTATGTATGAAGATTCAACAAATGGTGAGCGTATAGCTGTGTCAGAAACCAAAATGCCAGAAATTACAGCACCTAATGATGTAAATGTAGATGAAATATTCAATGCTTTATCAGATCTTTCTATACTACCATATGATATGCAGCAGCAGTTGAAATCCATGAAGGATTGGAAAAGTACTTTGTATATTCCTAATGTAGGAGGTAATAAAGCTGAAGAAATGAATATAAATGGTATGAAAGCCATTGGATGCTTTGATACTAGTAAAAATGACAAGGAAAAGAAACATTCTTCCATTTTAATTCTTAAAGACAATGTTTTAATTAGCATTGATGGTAATGTAGATAAAAATAAATTACTGGAAACAGCAAAGTCTATGAGGTGATAAATTTGGTAATTGAAACAGAAAATCTTTCTAAAATATATGAAAATAATAAAGGATGCAGAAACATAAATATATCTGTAGCTAAAGGTGAAATTTACGGATTTTTAGGTCCTAATGGTGCAGGAAAAAGCACATTTATAAAAACCCTTGTAGGGCTGCTGTTTCCCACTTCAGGAAATGCACGTATACTAGGTAAGCCTATTGGGGATTTGGAGACTAGGAAAAGGATAGGATATTTGCCTGAACTTTTTAAATATCAAGAATGGATGACAGGATTAGACCTCCTGTCCTTCCATTCCTCATTATATAAACTTGATAAAAAGTCTTCTTCTACAAAAATAGAAGAAGTTCTTGAAATTGTTAATCTAAAAGGTGCTGAAAAAAGTAAAATAGGTACTTATAGTAAAGGCATGCAGCAGAGAATAGGAATTGCCAGTGCTCTTCTTTGTGATCCTGAGCTTCTTTTTTTGGATGAACCTACTTCTGCCTTAGATCCTATAGGTAGAAAAGAAGTTAGAGATATTATGTTAAAACTAAAAGGTATGGGCAAAACTGTATTTTTAAATAGCCATCTTTTAAGTGAAGTAGAAATGATTTGCGACAGTGTAGCTATTATAAGTAAAGGAAGTATTGTAAAACAAGGAAAAATCGATGATCTTTTAGAAGGAAACACTGTTTTAGATATTCATGTAGAAAATATAAACAACGAAATTTTAAATAAGCTTGAAAAAATTGATGAAGATACGACTTTTGATGGGAAAAACATTAAAATGCATGTTAAGGAAAACAGCGAAATACATGAGATTGCTTCATTAATCATATCAGGAGGCGGAAAGTTGTATGGTCTTGTTCCACATAGAAATAGCCTTGAGGACATATTTATAAAACTTATTGAAGGAGGTGAAGAATAATGTTTATCATAGCACTTTCTACTTTTAAGGAAATTTATAGAAAGAAAACCTTTCATTTTATAGGCATATTGACCATAATATATCTTATTCTTTTAACTATTATTTTTAAATTTACAAGTAATAACATATATGGTAATAATGGCATGATAGATATGATTGTTAATCTTTCTTCAACTATTTCTATAGTAGGGTTTTATTTTTCCAGCATACTTGTAGCATTTTTAACTATAATGCTGTCTATAGGTATGGTTTCTTCTGAAATAGAAAATGGAACTATTTTAACCATTTTAACAAAGCCAATTAAAAGAGGAGAATATATACTTGGGAAATACCTGGGTACAGCTATTCTTATTATTTTATATAGTGCTTTTCTTTACACAGCAGTAATTATTATTTCTACTGTAAGTAAAATATCTATTGTAGAAACCTTTGGAACAGCAGCACTTGCTAAAGGATTCTTGTTTTTTATTTTGCAGCCTTTGACTATATTATCAATCTCTCTTTATGGAAGTACTAAATTCAAAACCTTAAATAATGGAATAGTAATAGTGGCTTTATATGTACTTGGATTAATTGGTGGAGTAATGGAACAAGCAGGAGCATATATTAAAAATGATTCCCTTTCCACAATTGGAATAATTTCAAGTTTAATTTCTCCTTTTGAAGTAATTTATAGAAAAATGATTTCTACTATTTTTACTTCTTTAGGTACATTTAATCCTATATCAGGTTTTGGTATACCAGGGAAACCCACTACACCAAGCGTATGGATGATGGTTTATGTATGTGTATATTTAGTATTTTTCATATTTATGAGCATTAAAGGATTTGCTAAAAAAGATATTGGCTAAAATACATGGTAGTAATTTATTTACTGCCATGTATTTATTTGTTTTACGTATATTTAATACACCTCTTAAAAGAAATGTTGCTTATTTCCATTTTATCATAATATAATATAATTAATAACTCAACTTTTGCAGTTTAAAAAAATTGCGAGACAATATTTTTGAGAGGACAGAGGACAATTGACAGTGGACAGTGAAGGATGATTTTTCTCCGCTATGCTACGAAAAATCTTCAATTTAAAAGAAACTTATGTTCTTTTGTTTTTCATGGGTACTCTTTTAGTAAGTAATTATCTGAAAATCATAGATTTTAGATACCTACTTAAGCGATGTTTTGCTTTAGCAAAACAAGCTTAAAAATAAATTAGTTTTCTGACGTAAAGAGAAAAACTAACCTTCATTGTCCTTTGTTCTCTGTCAATTGTCCTTTGAAAAGTTGCTTCGCAAAGTTTTTATATTAAGTCAAAATTTTATATATGCGAAAGTTGAGTTAATAACTATAAAGGTAGGGTAATTTCATGATAATTAATTCAGCAGCAAATTGTATATCACTTTTAAGAATATTTCTTGCAATTATGATGTTATTTGTAAAACCTTTGAGTGAAGCATTTTTTATAATTTTTCTTGTTTGTCAAATTACTGATGTTCTTGATGGATATATAGCAAGAAAAACACATACCACAAGCAAACTAGGTGATAACCTTGATTCTATTGGAGACTTTATAATGATATTGGTATTAATAATTGTACTGTATCCAGTTATTAAACTGACAATTAGAATTATCATCTGGGTTTTCATTATAGCAATAATTAAAATAATATCAGCAATAGTGATATTTATAAAGTATAAAACTTTTGAGATGCTTCATACTTATGGAAACAAATTCATAGGATTTATACTGTTTGCGTTTATAATATCACTTGCTTTTGTGCAATCAAATATGATTATGTATATAGTTTGTACTATTGCAAGCATTTCTGCTATTGAGGAATTATTGATTAATTTGTTTTCAAGTGAATTACAAATAAATAGAAAAAGTTTATTTATTAAGTGATTCTTAGGTTCAGATGGAGTTTGCTTTATAAGGATGACTTTCCTCCAGCTGAACCTTAGAAGAACTTATCCAGGCGCGTAGCAGTGCTTATCCCCAACTTTGATAGAAGATGGGGTGTTAGCAATGGTAGCGATCGGACAAAATAAAGCTTTATCCAGATTTAATATTACTTGATATTATGATGCCAGGTAAAAATGGATATGAGGTATGTAATGATATAAGAGATATAGTAAGCTGTCCAATTATTTTTTTAACTGCTAAAGGAGAAGAAAGAGACATAATTAAGGGACTTGCTTCTGGTGGAGATGATTATATTCAAAAGCCATTTAGTTTAAGACAATTAAAAGCAAGAATACATGCTCATTTGAGAAGAGAAAAAAGAAGCACAAATAATTCTGAAAAGGCTAATCTATATTTTAAAAATGTAAGTATAAACTTAAGAAATAGAGAAGTATACTGTAATGGCCAGTTAGTAATTTTAACTAAGAAGGAATTTGATATAATTGAATTTTTGTCGATAAATTGTAGACAAGTTTTCTCAAAGGAACAGATATACGAGAAAGTATGGGGCTATGATGCTGAAGGAGATTCAGCATCGGTAGCAGAACATGTTAAAAAGATAAGGCATAAGATTCAAAGCTTTGATCCCGAAGAAGAATATATTTCTACTGTCTGGGGAGTAGGGTATAAGTGGGAAAAGTAAGACTATTAAAATTTTTACGGGCAAATAGGACTAAGCCAAAAATCTGGTTTAGTCTATTTTTTATGCAATAAATATAAGAACTTTAAGAAAACTTTAAAATTGCCTCTTATAATTACCTTGTGTTTAAAAAGTATTAGTAATTAGGAGGCATTAATTTATGTCAAGTGAAAAAATTGCAGTTAAAAATGTGAGCAAAAAAATAGGAAAAAAAACTATATTAGAAAACATTTCCTTCAACGTTCATGAAGGTGATATCTGTGGTTTTATTGGACCTAATGGTGCAGGAAAAACTACTATGATTAGAGTAATAACAAATCTAATTTCACCTACGGAAGGAGAAGTAACTATAGATGGAGCTAATGTAGTCAAAGAAAGGAAAACTGCATTATTAAAACTTGGAGCAATAGTTGAGGAACCTATATTTTTTCCATATATGTCAGGAAGAAAAAATCTCCAAAACTTAGCTATGTTAAATCCAGCTATGTCAAAGTCTGAACAAAAAGAAAAAGTGGAGGAGGTTTTAAAGATAGTAGACCTTCAAGATAGGGGCTCAGATAAAGTTAAAACTTATTCCTTAGGAATGAAGCAGAGACTTGGAATTGCACAATCACTTTTAAATAATCCAGAAGTAATTATTTTAGATGAACCTGCAAATGGACTTGATCCAATGGGCATGAGAGATTTAAGAGAACTCATATTTAAGCTCCAAAAAGAAGAGAAAATAACCTTCTTTATATCGAGCCATTTGCTAGATGAACTTCAACAGCTTTGCAATAGATTTGTAGTAATAAACAAAGGGAAACTTATATGGCAGGGAAGTAAGGATGAACTAGAATCTATGGGCAAAAGCGGCAGATTAGAGGATGCCTTTATAAAATTAGTAAGTGGATGTTAGGAGGAAAACATGATTATGAAACAATTATTTATTAGTGAATGGCAAAGATTGTGGAATAGAAAATCTACTTGGATTTCATTTATGCTAATACCACTGGCAATTATAATTGCTATAAAACACTATATTAAAATAGATGCTTTAATTACTCCAAATAGCCCTAAATATGTTTCTTGCTTAAATTTTCCAAGTGTAATCTTAGGAAACGAAAGTATATTGTTTTTTGATGTTATAATAATTCTTCTTATTATTATGGCTGTAACCAGTGAGTATAGAAAAGGGGAAATGAGAATGGTAATGCTAAGAAGTTTTTCCTTTAGTGAAATTTTCAAAGTAAAGTATCTAGTTACATTGAGTACAGTATTTTTACTTTTAATTACAAATTTTATTTTAAGCAGCTTTTTAGGATATTTAGCTTTACCAAAACAGGAAGTTAAGTTTCCTTATTATTCAAATAAATTTACAATAAATGAAAGTATGATCTACAATATAAAATACTATGTTATTGCCTTTTTAGTTTTAGCTGCTGTTGTATCAGTTATTATGTGTATATCAATGATGTGTAAAACTACTATAGGTACACTTTCAGCTAGTTTAGCATTTATACTTGTATCTACAATTTTATCAGAGATAATTTCCTTCCTTATGGATAATACTTCTCAAATATATAACATTTTGTATTTTTCTTTTATTACAAGAATTCAATATATAGGAGTAGAAACACTTTTGGCACAAACGCCCCAGCAAGTTGGGATAATATTTACATCCATTGCTTTTCACATAATTGTTTTTTATTTAATTGCACATAGTTTATTTAGTGATCAAGATTGTTATTGTTAGGAGGTAACACGAATATGAAAAGATTAATAGCTTCAGAATTTCAAAGAATTTTTGAGAATAGAACAAACCAAATACTATTAGTATTTTATTTAGGTATGATAATACTAATGTGTATATTTAGGTATATAAGTCCGCAGGGCTCCTATGACTGCGTAGATTATAATGTAGATTTGAACAGACTTAATTTTTCGCCTTTTACATTTTATGAAATAAGAGTAGAACTAGTATATTTAATTTTGCCTATTTTATTTATATCTTCAATTAATTATGAACAATCCATAGGTGCTTTTAGAATGTATGTAACAAGACCTTATAAAAAATATGAATTCATAGTAAGCAAATGGGTAGCCTTAACTATAACTACCTTTATACTAATGTTCATAGCGTTTATAATAATTACAATTTTCGGATATCTGTTTATGCCTAATGTATCAAGTGTAAAGTTTTATGAAATACAACAGGAATTTTCAATGTCTGGAGCACTTTTATATACTGTTAAATTTTTTATTACACAATTTATAATAGCTTTATGTGTCTTATCAATATCAAGCATTATTGGAATAGTAATAAGTAATCCTATACTTTCAATTTTAGCTGTTATAGCTGCACTTGCAGGTTTGAGCTTATATATAAAATTTTTTGAGTTTTTGGATAAAACTACAGAATATGGTTTTTATGTTTTATCAAATACAGCTTCTATGAGTTTTTACATTACTTTAATAAGCACCTTGCTTGGGGGCTTACTTGTAAGTATATTTTTATGGCAAAAGAAAGATTATCTTTATTAGGAGTTGATTTTATTGAAAAAAATTGTAATTATAGTGATTTCTGCATTTATATTTATACTAGTAGGTATTGAATTTAATAACCAATGTAGTAAATATAAATCAAATAAAGCTGTACAGGCTTTTAAAACTAAAGCGGTGAATTTAAAAACAGTAAAGTATAATAGTGGTTTTCAAGATTTGATGCCTTTAAAACCTATATTAAAGGATAAAAGAATTGTTGCCATGGGAGAAGCTACCCATGGAACTAAAGAATTTTTTCAGATGAAACATAGAATGTTTCAGTTTCTTGTAGAAGAAATGGGTTATAATGTTTTTGCCATGGAAGCTTCACAGCCTGACTGTATGGCAGTAAATGACTACATTTTAAATGGAAATGGCGATCCAATTAAGCTTATAGAAAATTTAGGATTTAGGACCTGGGATACTAAGGAAGTTTTAGATATGGTAAAATGGATGAAGGAATACAATAAAACACATGAAAAGAAAATTAAGTTCTATGGTTTTGATATGCAGTCCAGCCATACAGCAGCTCAAAATGTTATAGATTATTTAAATAAAGTTGATCCATCCTATGAAGTAAGTGTACATGAAGTGCTTTCAAAGTTTAATGACAGAACATTAGATTATGGAGTAAAAAAGCAGCTTCCAATTGATGGCATTAAGGAAATAAAAAATATTTTTGAAAAAAACAAAGATGAATATATAAAAAAGTCTTCAAAAGAACAATATGAGCTTTATATGCAAAATTTAAATGTCATATGTGAGTTTTATGATATGTTCGGCACAGGAGGCAGTGATTTTCAAAAAGAAACTAAAAGGGATAAATATATGGCGGAAAATGTAAAGTGGATTTTAGACCATGAAGGAGAAGATAGCAAGATAATGCTGTGGGCACATAATCTACATGTGTCAAAAGGAATAGAAAAGTTTGGTGGTTCAAATTCAGAATATCCAGAAGGAAATGTAAAGAGAATGGGCTCAAATTTATATGATATGTATGGCAACAAAATGTATGTTATTGGATTTGAGTTTAATAAAGGTGATTTAATAGCCAACTATACAAATAAGGAAAATGGACAAACAGTTAATGGAAAATGTACCTTAAAAGCAGCAAAAGAAAATTCAGCAGCATACATCTTTTCTAAGGTAAATCCTATTTTTTTCATTGATTTTAACACTTGTAAGAAAAATAAATATGCAAAAAACATTTTGTCAAAACCTCAATATTGTCATGATATAGGTGCTGTTTTTCCTGGAGAAAATAAAAGCTTTAAATCTGAAATTTTAGACCTTCGATATGATGGATTGATATTTGTGGATACTACAAGTAGTGCAGAACCTATCTAATTATATAGGAGCAGATTACATATGGGGAAATTAAATATAATAAAAAATATAACTTTTAAAAGACAATTTATGCTTTCAATTATTTCAGTAATTATATTAAGCATTTTCTTTACATTAGCAGGTTTGGTATTGTATATTCAGCTTATAAATAAAGGAATAATATTAAAAGCAAATTATTATGATGATTTAGTACCTGAAATAAAACAATATATAAATAAAAATGAAGATAAAATATTAAATAAAACCTTTAAAAATGAACTTGAAAAAGTAATACCTACAACTGGTATTGAATATGAGGTAGTAGATTCAACTGGTAGGCTTTCCTATGGCTATTTTAAAAAGCCTATTATGTCAAAAGTGCCTATAAGTAAAGAACAAACAATCGAAGTTACTGGAGGATGGATAGATCCAGAAGTTATAATGTCTATCCCTATTATGGATAACAGAAACTTAAAAGGAATGGTTATATTAAAATATTATATAAGAAGTAGTGCTAAAAATTCTAACTTTAACTTTATTGCTAGGTATTCAGATACTTTTGTAATACTTTCCCCATTTATGTATATCATATTATTTAGTATATTTTTTGGCCGTAGATTTAACAAGAAATTAAATGTACCTTTAAAACAGTTAATGGAGGCTGCAGAAAGAATAAGAGTTAGGGACTTGGAGTTTAAGATAAGTTATGAAAATGATAATGAGCTTGGAAAACTCTGCAAATCATTTGAGGACATGAGAGTAGATTTAAAGGAGTCATTAGAAAACCAGTGGAAAATGGAAGAAGAGAGAAGAGAAATAGTAAGTGATGTTGCACATGATTTAAAAACACCTATTACAATTATAAAAGGGCATGTAGAGGGACTTTTAGAAAGTAAGAAATTGGACAAGGACAAGCTATATAGATATTTAAATTTAATAAATAGAAATATAGATAGAATGTCCAATCAAGTTCAAAGAATAAATTTACTAACTAAGATTGAAAATGAAACTTTTAAACTAAGTGATAGTGAATGTGATTTAATAGCTTATATAAACGAAAAAAGTATGGATTATGATGTACTAGCACAGGGCAAAAAAGTAAAATTTATATGTAACATTCAAGATTTGAGAAGTTCTAATGATCTAATAAAAATAGATACTTATGTATTATCAGAAATACTTGATAATTTAGTTTCAAATAGTTTAAGGTTTACTAAAGAAGAAGGAAGAATAACTTTAAATTTAAAGTTAAATTCAGATAAAGTTATTTTTTCTGTTTGCGATACTGGATGTGGATTTTCAAGAAAAGATTTAGAAAATGTATTTAAAAAGTTTTATGAGGGGGATGAATCCAGGTCAAAGGAAAAAGGACATTTAGGTTTAGGACTTTATATTGTCAAAACTTTGGTAGATAAATTAGATGGTACTGTTGAAGTTAAAAATAATGATGAAGGTGGAGCTGAGGTCAAAATTTGTATACCTATAAAAAAATCCAAATAAAAGTGCATAGTAAAAGAATTATTTATTTAGCAGTGATTTAACTTTTACATCAGTATCCGTTTTTGAAAGTGGAGTATTGACAATTAATTTCAAGGTTAGAAAATAATATGCTATAATATATAATAAAAATTCCATTAAGGAGGTATAAAAATGAGTTCATCTGTAAATAGTATTTCTAGTGGTAATTCTTATGCTTATCCTGTAGTAACAGATAGTAAAGAAGGCAGCAATGATACAAAGAAATCAAAAAAAAGTAAACAAGTTATATCAGAAAAAGTAGGAAAATATTATTGTACATATGTAGTAGATGAAAGTAATAATAAGCATTTAATAAGTAAAATTCCTATTGATAAAATGGAAAAGCAAAAATTGTCGCAAAATTTAACAGGGTATGATGCAGCACAATATTACTTATCTGCTTTATCAGGTAAAATTCATATGTCTATCGACCATAAGGTAAAAAAACAAGGTGCTAATGAAACAGACTTATTACAATTGATGAATGTTTTAAAGGGAAGCACATTTTAAAAAGAGTAAGTAAATGTAAGCATTTAGATAAGGTATCTAGAATTTGATGAATATTAAAAAATGTATAATAAAGGGTTAGTTTCACACTGTAATATATATAAATTTTTAATAAAAACTGCACATTTGAAAAATAATACTAATAGTTAGAATTTTGATTGAAAAAGGAGAGAACTGATGAAATTTGTAAAAAAAGTATTTCTAATTTTTAGTATTATAATTATTTTTAGCAGCAATATAGGGTATGCGTCAGTATGGTTAAAAAATAAAAATCAAAAAGTTATGTTTAATGAAGTGCTTTCTACAAGCAAGAAATATCAAGCTTTAGGAAAATTTCACTCTGCCATTAAAGGATATAATTCAATACTAAAGAGTGAGGCACCAAGTCATATTAAAAATGAAGTACTTGTCTATAAGAAACTAGCTGAGGTAAAAAAACCAATTTCCATAAAATATAGATATTGTCCAAATTTTATTCAACTAGTATCTAAATCAAAAGAGGAGTATAAGTTAAAGGGATATTCAATTGAATTAAGTCATTATTATAGTCCTTATAAGTGCTATTTTGATTGTGAAAATAATAATTATGAAAACTGTGATGATTTTAAGTTTGATTCAAATAATATACCTATGCGTAAATATAGTGGTAAGTTTTATTATAATCCTGTATCAGTAGAATTATATGCGCTGTCTATGTATGGCAAATATATAAATGGAAATGATACAAAAAAAAATTTTTTAAACTGTGCTGATTTTTTAATTAATTACATGGATAAAAGAGGTGCTCTAAAATATAATTTTGCATACAATCACTATGAGGACTTGAAACCGGGATGGACATCGAGTATGGCTCAAGGTCAAGCTTTAAGTGTATTTGAAAGGGCATTTAAAATAACAGGAGATAAAAAATATATAGAAGCTGGGAATAAAGATTTAAAGTATCTCATTACACCTGTTTCAGAAGGAGGTGTAATGGATACACTGGAGACGCTGGACACAAATTTAAGAAACAAGATATTTTTTCAGGAATATGTAAATACTACTAGTTCCTATACATTAAATGGATATATTTTTACCTTAATGGGATTATATGACTGGTGGCACGTTAAAGAAGATCAAAACAAGTACTATTCCAATATTGCTTATGAGTATTTCAATAAGGGAATTGACAGCCTCAAATGTATTTTGCCTTACTACGATATTGGAGGTTTTACTACCTATGATTTATATTACATAACAAACAAATCCAAACCCAAACCCAATAGTGCAGGATATTATCATTCTGTACATGTAAAGCAGCTTGATACAATATATTATGTTACCAAAGACAAGTACTTTAAGGATATGAGAGATTTATGGAATAGTTATGTTACACTGAATCCCTGAGAATTATAGGTACCGAATTAGTATTTCCTGTTTTCAATTTTTAAATTGCCTATTTTTAGTGAAGACATAAATAATTTTGGTATTTGATAAATACATATGTAAATTATTGCAGCAAGAATGATCCCTCCAACAACATCTATAATTGAATGTTGTTTTATAAATACTGTAGAAGCACATATTAATAGTGTAGCTGTAAGTGATAAACTTTTAATTAAAGTTTTATCTTTTAATTTATAACAGTTAATTAATCCTATATGAACTCCAATGGAATTACAAACATGAATACTTGGAAATACATTGTTTGTGCCATCATGGTCATAAATAAAATTAACTAGCCGAGAAAAAATGTCTTTACCTGATACACTTGGTCTGGGAAATTGAGAATTTGGATATACTATAAATATTATAAAGGAAATAGTCATGCTTAATGAAAGAAATAGTTCCATTTTATAGAAATCTATTTTTGATACAGAACCAAGATATACAAAACCGATAGACATATAAGCAAACCAGAAATAATACGCTAAAACGAACTCTTTCACAAAAGGTATTTTAGAATCAAGGTAAGAATACATAATATGTTGAGAAACTATAGTCTTTTTTAGATATGCAAACCATAAGGTTAAAAATATAAATATAGTTAACGATAAAAAGTGCTTGTATTTTTTATAAGTATTTTTTGCTAATAACATTATTTTCTTCCTTCCTGTTAATATACCAAAGTTTATTAACACTATAAAGTTGTAATACTAAGCTGTTTTATTGTCACTTAAAGCTATACCTAAAGTAGAGCCAAGTGCTATTCCCAAAGCAAGATTATGGAATGATGTTCCAAATAGAATTCCTAAACTTATTCCAAGAGCCAAATAAGAATAACTTTTTTTATTTGCCTTTTTATTCTGTTCCATAAATAAACTCCTCTCTCATGTAAATCAATATATCTTTTTCATCAATTAAAAGTTCAGTTGCAAAGTTATTAGCTTCTATCTCAACTTTATCTCTAGGGAAGAAAGTGTATTCATGTATATGTGAAGTCTGATTACTAGAGTGAAGTAAAGCATGTCATAATTTACGAGCCAATATTAAAGGAATTTTAACAAATATTGAGACAATATTTAAATACATCTCATGTTAAGGCTCAACTGTGTAAATTAGCCATTTTTCATTTTTATTATAATCCTAAAAGTATTGATAATAAAGAGTTTGCCTAAAATTTTTCCAACCGGTTTCTAATTTTTAAAATTATAATAAGAGATCTATATAAGGATTTTAGTATAAAAAATGATTTTGAAGGAGAGCTAAATTTATCCGATCGCTACCATTGCTAACACACCCATCGCACACAGCGAAAGCGACTATCGCCAAATCAAAGATTTGGGATATCTGCTTTTCTTCAGAGTGGGGGATAAGCATTGCTACGCGCCTGGATAAGTTCTTCCCCTAAAGGATAACGTATTCTAAGTGCTAAAGACACTAAGAATACTGTTAATAAGGTTCAGATGGAGAGAGGTATTCCTTATAAGCAAACTTCACCTGAACTTAAGAATCACTTGATGATAAACTAAAAGCAGTTAGAATATTATATACTCTGACTGCTTTCATAGTTTTCAGTTTCATATTTAGTCTTTTTATATTTAAAATGTTCAAAAATAAAACTATATATTTTTGTAATGTTTCCTACAAGTACAGCACAAATTATTGTCCCTTCTCGTACTCCTTTTATTTTTCCAAAAGTAAAAAGTGAAATCACTATTGCAATTATGCATAGGGTGGAATCAAACATGATTTTTATGTTTCCAAATTTTTTTCCTGTTTTATTAGCAATAGCTTTTACAACACCTTCTCCAGGATTTATAATTACATTGGCAATAACCTGTAAATACACTCCTAAAGCAAGAGCAAAACAGCCAAAAAGTAAAACAATTATTTTTTCTATATAAATATTGGGATTTACAAAACTAAATATGCTCATTCCTAAATCAACGAACAAACCGAAAAATGGACCTACAAACACTTGAAGAAATTGTTCCTTTGGAAAATCTTTTCTTAAAATAATTATTTCCGTAAGTAAAAATAAAATACTCAACAAAAAGGTAAATTGTCCAAGGGTAAGATGAAATATCATAGAAAGTACATATGGGACACTGTTAATGGGGGAAGTTCCCATACCAGATTTTGTGGTTAGACTTATTCCTAAACCCATAAAAAATAAACCAGCTATAAATACAAAATATCTTATAATTATTTTAAGTTTTGACATTAATAATGCCTCCTAATGAGAAAGTTTTATTTATCTGATGGCTACCTACTGTAACACTCCCACTTCTATCAAAGTGGGAGATAACAGTAGCTACGCCCCTAGATAATTCATCTAAACTTAGAGGGAGAAACAAGCTCCCTCTAAGTAAAATATTTAGGTTGATTTAGTTCTATTGTTAGGAAATTTATTGACATAATAGTTTACTTATTTTAAAATTAAAGTTGCATATGAAACTTAAATCAGGAGGATTATTATGAAGGATTTATCAAAATATGTTTCTGTGACACATCGCCGTACACAAATGTTTTATACAGAGCATCTTGAAAAGTTAGAAATTACTAGTGGACAATTTATGTATATAGTCTGTATTTGTGAAAATGCTGGACAGACACAGGATGAATTATCTCAACGATTGATTATAGATAAGAGCACTGCAGCAAAGGTCTTATCACAACTTGAAACAAAAGGATTTATTACTAAAACAGTAAATTCAAATGATAGACGTGCATTCAATATTTTCCCTACAGATAAAGCTGTGGCTATCTACCCAAAAATATTGGAAATAAAGGATGAGTGGCATCATAGACTGACTGAAAATTTGAGTGATATAGAATGTGACGTTTTTCAAAAGTTAATGGAAAAGGTTATGGAGAATAGTATTAAAAATTGCAAAAAATTAGTTTAAAGTAACAATTTAAAACAAATATTAGACGAAATCACACAGCACTATCTTGTGATTTTGTTTTTTCCCTCCAGATTCCAGTCCATTTAATAAGTATTCTATCGATACTTTACTAAAGGCTAAATTATCTGGAGGGGGGATGGTATATGTTTAAACGATGTTTCCTAATTTTTACAACATTTACTTTTTTTATTGCTATGTTTTTAATTGCCTTTACACAAAAAGCTTATGCCTATCAAAACAGTGGTTACTTTAATAATGTAAAGGTAGGACTTTTAAGCATGTCCTCTACCACTATTACTGCTGCATTAAATGGAGATTATACTTTAAATGGACAAGTATATCCATCTGGAGCTGTTTTAAACTTTGGGATAAATGGCACAAGTATTACACTAAATGGAGTAGTACAGAGTCAGATTACTTTAATTCCCCAAAATAACTCTAACCTGGTAACTCTTACTTCTGGTTCAGTATCAAATAAGTATTTAGGCTCTTTTATGATCAAGTTTTATAATGGAAAAGTTTTGCCTATTAATATGATTGATATTGAAAGCTACCTAAAGGGTGTAGTAGGATATGAATTGGATAATAGTTGTCCAATTGAGGCCTTAAAGGCACAAGCAGTGGCAGCAAGAAATTATGCCATATCACGAATAGGATATGCTGCAGCTAATGGCTATGATTTTGATGATACTCCAGCTTATCAGACATATAAAGGTTATGATGCAAGCCTTACTAAAGTATTTAGTGCTGTGGATCAAACTAAAGGGCAAGTTCTTTTATACAATGATAAATTAGTGGAGACTTTATATTCCGCTTGGCATGGGGGGATTTCAGAAGATAGTGAAAATGTATGGGGAAATTATGTTCCATATTTACGATCTGTACAAGATCCCTTTGAAAATTTACCTTGGCCTAAGGGAAATATAGTTTTGACCAATGCACAGATACAAGCAATTTTAGTAAATAAGAAATATATAGCTTCTACAGATACCTTTGCAAGTTTAGATTTAACTTCCATAACTAAATTTCCAAGTGGTAGAGTGTCAAACATTAATATTATTTATAAGGATGCAGCAGGAGCGGTGCAAACAAAATCTGTAACAAATGATTGTACAAGAACTTTCCTTGGACTGCCAAGTAATCTTTATACTGTAACTTATGATGCAGTAAATGGAGCTTACACTTTTTCAGGAATGGGAAATGGACATGGTCTTGGAATGAGCCAGATCGGAGCTAAAAATAGAGCCAGTGCAGGACAAACTTATGATCAGATTTTAAAATTCTATTACCAAAATGTATATTTACAGAATCTTATTACAAGTGCTATCTTAAATAACTTTACTCAGAGCACAAATAGCTTGTTTACTGGAAACACTATTTCCTTTAATGCAGTGGCAACATCTGGTAGTGGAACTTATTTATATAAGTATGTGGTAATGAATGGAACTAATGTTGTATACACAAAAGATTATAATAATATTTCATCACTTTCTTATGTACCAAGTACTCAAGGAAACTATACTGTACGAGTTTATATGAAGGACCAAAATTCTGCAGCTGATTATGATGATACAAAGACATCTTTTTTTACGGTTTATGGAAACCCTGTTATAAACAACTTAACTACTAATAAAACACAATATTTGACTGGACAAACTATTAATATAAATATAACTGCTGCGTCAGGTTCTGGAAGTTACCTTTATAAATATGTAATTTCACTAAGTGGAACAACTTTGACAACTGTAGACTATAGTAAAAATGCAAATTTACTTTACAAAGTAAGTAGTACAGGAAATTATAATATAACAGTATATGTGAAAGATTCACTTTCAACAAAGGATTATGACGGCATGAAAACTATGGCTGTTAAAGTGTATGATCAACCTACTATGACTTATATTAGTGCACAAAATTCTATTTTTATTGGAGGCACTGTGAATTATACTATAAGTGAAGTAAATGGTTCTGGCAGTGCAAAATATAGGTTTGTAGTTATGAATGGAAGCAGCATAGCAGCCGATAGTGGTTATTTAAGTTCAAATACTTTTAGTTTTAAACCTGCAGCTTCAGGAAGTTATCAAGTAATAGGATACCTTAAGGATTCACTATCTGAAAAGACCTTTGATATTCAAGGTACCTTGAATTTGAATGTATATAATCCTCAAATCAAAAATGTAAACGTAAGTGGATACTTTTATGTAGGAACTGTATTAAGCTTTTATGCTAACAGCACAGGTGTAAGTCCTTCTGGGATGAGCTATAGGTATGAGGTGTATAATAACGGGAAGATAGTGGCATCCAGTAATTTCAGCACTTCCAGCACATTTTCATTTACACCTGCTGTAAGTGGAACTTACACGGTTAAAATTTATGGTAAGGATGGATTAAGTACAAAGAGCTATGATAGTACAAAGCAGTTTAATATTACAGTAAATAGTAAGCCTTTGTATATTTCTACATTGCCTTTAAATTTAGGAATGAGAAGTAATGATGTAGCAGCATTGCAGAATGCTTTAATAAAATTGGGATACAGTATTTCTAGTGCTACAGGGTATTTTGGAAGCCAAACTAACAGTGCAGTAATAGCTTTTCAAACAAGTGAAGGAATACCAGCAAGCGGAATAGTGGGGAATTGGACGTATAGTGCATTAAATTATGCTCTTATAACAAAATCAGGAATAAAGAATTTAAGCTTTTAATGAAAACAGGAACTTTGATATTTCTTCAAGGTTCCTGTTTTTAAGGATGAATTTTTGCTTTAAGCATATGTATAAAAAACTTTTCTTTAAAATATAATAGCAGTAGGAGGTGAATTTATGCATTGTAACATATTTGAGGTAAATGGAGAAAAGTATATTGGAAAACTTATTATAAGCATTATAATTGCAGAAGGAGTCGGAGTTATTAGTGCTTTTTTAGGAATGTCTAATCAAGAAATGTATGGTCAACTTGTTAAACCTGTGTTTTTACCACCTGGATGGATATTTCCTATAGTGTGGATTATTTTATTTTCTCTTATGGGTACAGCTGCATATAGAGTATGGATTAGAGGAAAGCAGGGAGAAGATGTTAAGAGGGCGCTGGTGCTATATGCCATTCAATTGGCATTAAACTTTATGTGGACAATTATATTTTTTAGATTTAAGTTATATGGTTTAGCTTTTATAGAATTGATGATATTGCTAGTGTTTATTTTAATTACGACTCTTGAGTTTAGAAAAATTGATAAGACAGCAGCTTATTTAATGATACCATACATACTTTGGGTGTCGTTTGCAGGTATATTAAATTATGCAATATGGATGTTAAATGAATGACATATATAATTAGGTATTATTATGAAAATATTTGAGATTTTATATATTCACTCTTGAATGCTAAAATTAATTATTTTACGTTCAGAAGTGAATTTTTGTTTTTAAAGATATGTATAAAAGGATTAAACTTTGCTATAATATAACATGTGTTTAAATTTGAGACCTCTTTAGCATGTTGACCAATTTTTGTTATTGTAGTAATATAAAAATTGGATAGATAATGTAAAAATTAAATAAATTTAGTATCCCAGGGGGGCTGGTGTTACCGGCTGAGAGTAAGAATATAATTCTTAGACCCTATACCTGATCTGGTTAATGCCAGCGTAGGAAGAGGCTTTTATGTAATTGATAAATAAAGGTACAAACTTCCTAAGAGGTTTGTACCTTTTATTTTCAATTAATAATGTGTCTGTCAGATGAAGAAAGGAGAAATTTATTATGAAAACATCTATGAAATTATACGAAAGCGTAAAAGATATATGGGATTCTTACTATGAACATCCATTTGTAAAGGGAATAGGTGATGGAAACTTGGAAATAGATAAATTCAAGTTTTATATGATTCAAGATTACATATATCTTTTAGATTATGCAAAAGTGTATGCATTAGGGGTGGTAAAATCCAGTGAAGAAAGTATAATGCAAGGGTTCTCAAAGATGGTGGACAATATATTAAATGGAGAAATGAATATTCATAGGCATTATATGAAAAAAATTGGTATTAAAAAAGAGGAAATAGAAAATGCTAAAGCTTCTATAGAAAATGTTTCATATACAAGCTATATGCTATCTATAGCTCAAATGGGAGATTTAATGGATTTAACTACTTCTCTTTTAGCTTGTATGTGGAGTTATTATTTAATTGGCAAAAAATTGAGTAAAATAGATGGGTCACTGGACAATGAGTTTTACGGACAGTGGATAAAAGGATATATATCTAGTGATTATGAAAAGGAGACTAAGTGGGTGATAGATTTGTTAGATTATTTGACAGAAAATATATCGGAAAAGAAATTTAACAGGTTAAAGGAAATATTTATAAATACAAGCAAGTATGAATATATGTTCTGGGACATGGCTTATAACAAGGGGATGTGAAATCATGCTGGAATTTAAAAATGTAAGTTTTAAATACGAGGAAGATCCTGATTTTATTATAAGAAATCTCAATTTTAATGTGGACAAAGGGGAATTTATAAGTATAGTAGGTCCTAGTGGATGTGGAAAAAGTACTGTATTTAGACTTATTTGCAAGCTGGAAAAAGCTTTTGAAGGAGATATAATTTTAAAAGATAAAAATATAAATGATTTAAAAGGTTACATAGGATACATGCCGCAAAATGATCTCCTTATACCCTGGCGAACTATACTTCAAAATGTATATCTTCCCCTTGAAGTTAAAGGTGAAAATTTAAAAGAGGCACAGGTTCAGGCAGAAAAAATGCTGGCGGATTTTGGACTTGAAAAATATAAAAATAAATATCCAAAGGATTTATCAGGAGGTATGCGGCAGAGGGCGTCTTTTGCAAGAACCCTGCTTACGGGAGCAGAAGTGCTGCTTTTGGATGAACCTTTTAGTGCATTAGATGCTATAACCAGGGTTTCTATGCAGGAATGGCTCATTGATAAATGGCTAGCTTTAGATAAAACTATATTATTTATAACCCATGATGTAGAAGAAGCTCTTTTTTTATCAACTAAGATATTTGTTACATCTGAAAGTCCAATAAGAAAATTTAAAGAAATAAAAGTGCCTCTCAACTATCCAAGGACTAGAAGTATGATAGACACGCCTCCTATATTAAAGATAAAAGAGGAACTTATAAATGAACTAAAAAAGGGGGTTAAGCTGTGAAAAGGTATAGATCTTCCATAATAGTTGCAATATTGTTTTTTGCAATATGGCAGGCTCTAGCAATGTATATAGATGCAATGTATATACTACCTTCTCCTACTGCCATTTTAGAAAAGATATGGGAACTTAAAGATATTTTATTTTTAGTACATCTTCCTGCTACTCTTTTGATTACTATTGAGGGACTTTTAATATCTATAGTGCTTGGGGTGGTGCTTGCTGCAGCTATGAATATAAGTGAAAGAATACAAAGGGCTCTTTATCCAATTGTAATTGTAACTCAAACAGTTCCAATTACTGCACTTGCACCTATATTCATACTTTGGTTTGGATATGGCATATGGAGCAAGGTACTTGTAACTGTACTTATAACATTTTTTCCTATAACTATAAATGTATATGATGGACTTCGTTCTACAAGAAAAGATATGGAAGAACTTTTAATTACCTATGGTGCTAGCAAAAAAGATATATTTATGAAATTGAAGTTTCCAGCTTCACTGCCTTATTTTTTTTCTGCACTTAAAATGGCAGTGCCTTTAAGTGTAGTGGGGGCAGCTGTAAGTGAATGGCTTGGAGCTCAAGCAGGGCTTGGATACTTTAGTAAGAGAATGATGACACAAATGGATGGTGCAGGAGTGTTCGCACCTATTGTCATATTATCACTAGCTGCTTTAATTTTAGTGGAAATAATAAATATTTTAGAAAATAAAATAGTAAAATGGAGGAATGAAGTGTGAAAAAAAATAAATATTTATCTCTTGTAATGGCATTCTTATTGATGGCTGCTATATTAGGAGGGTGTGGAAATAGTAGTGATTCATCCAAAGGTAAGGATGGCAAGTTAGAAAATGTAGATTTAGTATTGGATTGGTATCCAAATGCAATACACAGTTTTATATATGCTGCTATTAAAAATGGATACTATAAAGAAGAAGGACTTAACGTAAATATTAAGTTCCCATCAGATACTACAGATCCCCTTTCACTTCCAGCAGCAGGAAAAGCTACTATTGGAATATACTATCAACCGGATATTGTAATTGCAAGAGCAAATCAGGGGGTTCCTGTAAAATCTATAGGAGCTATTGTACATACACCGCTTAATGTAATAATAGCTTTAAAGGAAAAGAATATAAATTCACCGAAAGATCTTCAAGGAAAGACTGTAGGATATTCAGGAAATTCTTTAAATGTTCAATATGTAAAAACTATGGTAAAAAAAGAAGGGGGAGCTCCAAACTCTGTTAAAATGGTTGATGTAGGATTTGATTTATTATCTTCTATGGTAACTAAAAAAGTAGATGCAACTACGGGAGGACTTATAAATCATGAGGTTCCAGTACTTCAAAATGAAGGACATCCTGTAAATTATTTTGATCCTTCAAAATATGGAGTGCCAAATTATTATGAGGAAGTATTTGTAACTAGTGACAAAACTCTTAAGGAAAAACCTGAAGTACTTAAAAAGTTTATGAAGGCATCTCAAAAGGGGTTTGAATATACTAAAAAGAATCCTAAGGCAGCTTTAAAAATACTCATGGACAATCAGAAAAAAGATAGTTTTCCTTTAGTACAAGCAGTAGAGGAAAAAAGTATGAGTATACTTCTTCCTAAGATGGAATCAAATGGTGAGCCTTTCTTAAGTCAGGATAAAAGTGTTTGGCAGAACAATATAGATTGGTTAAAAAAACAGGGACTTCTAAAGAAAGATATAAAGCCAGAAGATCTTTATGTAAATATTCTGGATAACAATAAATAAAAGGAGAGTAAAATATATAGAGTTTCTAGATTGAAAGTTAACTTATACAATATCATATAATGACAAATTTCATCATCATAAAAACTTTTAATAAGTCTAAAGCTTGGCATTTTGCCTGTAACTATGATAAAATATGTGTCGTATTTTACAGGATAAAAATAATGTATGGAGAAAATAACATGAAAAATGAGAAAACGTTTCAAATAAACGAAATTTCTATGATAATTGGAGGTTTCGCAGTACAAGCTATGATTTATGAGGTTTCTTGTTATCCCAGTCCTGGCCTGGTGTCACCTGTATCCTGTGGAGCTCATAAGGATATGAACTTTTTTACTTTTATAGACAGTACTTCTGTTTTAAGCAGATATATGACTATGTTTGTTCAGGAAGGACTTTCAGATAAATCCTATAAAGAACTATTTAATAGTATTAGAAATTTAGGAATAGAAGCTGAAAAAGATATGTTTATTAAGACAAAGGGAGTTAATACTCATAAGGGAATGCTATTTTTAATGGGTGTTACCTGTGCAGCTGTGGGAAAAGCCATTTATGAGGGGAAGAAATTTGGTGAAATTAGAAATATTATAAAACAAATGACAAAGGGTATAGTTTCAAAGGAACTTTTTACTTTAAAAGATAGTACAAATCTAAGTCATGGAGAAAGATTATTTATTAAATATAAAACGGATGGTGTGCGTGGAGAAGTAGAGAGAGGACTGCCTACAGTTTTTGATTTTTCTCTGGATTTTTATAAGAAAAATGCGGATTTAAATACTAATGATAGATTGGTACATACTCTTATTGGAATAATGCAAATTTGTGATGATTCAACTATAATATACAGGCATTCGCCTAAAGTTTTAGAGGAAGTTAAAGAAAAAGCTAGGGAAGTACTTTCAGCTGGAGGAATGAGGATCAGTGAAGGAAGAAAAAAAATAAATAATCTCTGTACAGAATTTATAGAAAAAAATATAAGTCCTGGGGGAAGTGCCGATTTGTTAGGTGTAACTGTATTTTTATACTTAGTAAAAGAATATATGAGGAGTTTGTAGAATTAAGTGATAAGGTAGCTGCATAAATTTATATTTTATGTAGCTACCTTATTTATTTTTATATAAATTTTTTATAAAAATAGGAGTAATTTTATTACTTTCATACTGGAATTTAATGTTAAGATACATATTGATAAATGTTAATATATTTAACATTTGTTGAAAGAAATATTTCTAAAAATAAGGCAATAAGACTATTTTAAAGCTTGAATACGATTATAAGAAGAAAAATGCAAGAATTTATTTAAATAAATGTTTTATTTTATTACAAATGTTTTGACAAAACTAAATAAGTTTGCTATTATATTAGTGAATTAAGAAAGAGATTAAATTAAAAACCATAAGGGATATTGTTATCAAGAGATTCTTAGGTTCAGGTGGAGTTTGCTTATAAGGAATACCTTTTCT
>DAIMMR010000392.1:0-3749 GCA_036720575.1 Clostridium sp. | reverse complement strand
TATCAATTCAAACGGTATATAGTTATAGAAAAATAAATGAGGGCAATATTCCCGATTTTGTAACAGCTTTAAAACTTGTAAATGAATTAAATATAAAAATATATGATTTGATGGAGGGTTAAGATGAAAAAGGAATATAATATATTTTATAATGATGGTGCTTATTATGGAACAATGGCATTTAGAGAAGATGTTCCACAAGATAGAATTGAAACTTTGATACAAGAAGAAATTAATGATAATAATAAAAGTATAAATCCTTTGTATCACATAACAAGAGATAACTTTAAGGAAAGATAAATTGCATATTTTAAGGTAAAAAATGTAAAAATAAGTGTTGATATTGCAAGGAAAATTTTGTATAATAAAATTAAAAATATAAAAATAATAAAAGGAGAGTAAAAAAATGACAAAGTTAGAGAAATTAGAAAGTTTAAGGGAATTTGCAACAGATAATTATGAGGAAATTAGCGAAAAAATTATTGAAGGTTTAAAAGAAGCAGAACATGAATGGAACGGTTGGCAAATATTAGTTACAATTGATTTAGATACTCATGAATTAGGGGTATCGGGTTTGATGTCGAATAATACTTATTTTGCAAGCGATGACGTTTACACGATTGCAAGTTGTGGGACTTGGAAATTAAGCGATTACGAAGGTGATTTTTTAACAAATCTTAGAACTTTAGACGAGTGGGATCAATTAGAAGAAGAATATAAAGCTAATGAAGAATATTATGATGATTATAGTGATATCTATGAATTTATTTCTAACGAACATTCAGAAATAATTGATAAAATTGACAACGAAAACAGGGAAGGAATTATTGAAGAATATTTTCCGCAAATGGCAGAAAATAAATATGACGAATTTCTTGGTAATTTAGATGTTGACATTTTAAACGCAAAAGAATTGCAACGATGTATATAAAAATAAGAATAGCCGAGTGCTATTCTACCAGTAAACGAAAATAATTCGCTGATTGGTAAAATAGCATTTAATAAAATAAATTAAAAGGAGGAAATATTATGTTTGCTATTAAAAATAAAAATAATCAATACTTAACAAGAAAAGGGATATTTGACGATTACAGTTTTACAGATAACAATAATTTTGCTTATGTATGGGGTAGGATTGAAGAAGCTGAAACAGTAAGAAATATATTGACAGATTATCAAGGCATAAATGATCTTGAAATAGTAACTTTGTAGAAGGCACAAATTGAGTTTTACACAACAAAATAAAAATAATAATATAAATCTATCAGGAGGTAAATATGTTCATATTATATAAAAATAAATTAGTTGATGTTTTACTTAATGTCCCAGAACATTTAACTTGTAAGAGAGTAAAAGAAATATTGATTAATGGAACAGAGGAAGAGAGAGATTTGATACATAAGTATGACAAACATAAATCATCTATAAAAGTACAAAGAAAAATAAAAAGAAATCAGATTGAAGATGATTACTATGATTATATTAAAGATATGTTAAAACAGATATAAAATAATAAAAATATTTTAGGTAATAAAAAGTAGAATTTATAAGGAAGGTGTTAGATATACAAAAAGAAATTTGGAAAGATATCGAAGGGTTTGAAGGGTTGTATCAAGTAAGTAATTTAGGAAGAGTTAAAAGTTTATCTAGGGTAATTCCATTTATGGATAGACAAAGAGTAATAAAAGACAGAATATTAAAACAAAATAAAATAGGTACAATAACAAAATATTATAGTGTAAGTTTTCCAAACGAGAATAAACAAGCAAGAAAATATCTAGTGCATAAGTTGGTTGTTGAAGCTTTTATTTGTATAGTAGACGAAGGTTTGGTAATAAATCATAAAGATGGTAATTCACTTAATAATAATTTGGATAATTTAGAAATTACAACTCAACAGAAAAATGTGCAAGAAGAAAGATTAAGATCAAAAAGAACATGGAAAAGATGCACATATAGATTAATCAATGTAAATACAAATGAAGAAATAGATTTTGATTCATCGGTAACTTTAGCAAAACATTTAAATATTTCGTCTGCAAGCGTAAGGAGTTATGCAAATGAAATATGGCTTGGATTATTTGACGATACATATAAAATAATAAAAATACAAAAATAATTAAAGAATTATATTAAAAAAGAGTTGTATAATTTATGGAAATAGCATATAATATAGTAAAGAAATAAAATAAAAATAAAAGGAGAATAAAAATGATACAAAATTTAAATCAATTTAAAAAGTGGTTAGAAGTTGGAAAAGAAATTAAATTCGTTAAAAATGTTATATTACCCGAAAAAGCAGGAATGACAAGAAAAATTACAAAAGTACAAACAAATGGTTTGTATACAGAAATTGAAGGTAAAAATTCATGGTTAGAGATACCAAAAGCTAAAGATGTCATTATTGAAGATGGAAAAATAAATATGTTATCTGATTTTTTAAGTAAATATGATACAGACTATTTAGATAAACTTAAAAATCTTCCCAATATGCAAAATAGGTATGAGGAACAGTTACAAACAATTCAAAAAAGAAAACAAGAATTATTAGACAATGGAGCAGAATTTATTAACGATAATCAATACATATGGTTAAGTATTGAACCAGTAATGTAAAAATAAAATAAAAATAATTTAAAGTGGCTTGTATCACTATAAATAGGTTGTTAAGTGCAAGGCGGTTGCTGTCTTAGGATAGCAACATCAACAAAATAAAAATAATAAAAGAGGTGTTTTAAATGAAGAGTAAAGATATAATAAAAATAATCAACGAAACATTGGGACAATTAGAAAGCAACGCAGAAACTTGTTTAATGGAACACGATGCAGAACACGCACAAATGTATTTAGATTATGCAACAGGGGTTAGAATGGTATTAGATAATATAAAAATAAAATTATAATAAAGGTGGAGGATTTGAGATGAAAACTAGAGAAGAAATAGAAGAATTAAAAAAAGATGCTTATATTAGAATGAAACCTACAGCAGATAAAGCAGGGTTAACAGAAGAAGAATTAAAAGCTTTTATTGATGCAACAGTTATAAAAATGATAAACAATAACGAATTATAATAAAAGGAGGATTTTATCACCTAAAACAGTAAAATAAACGTTGAAATTGCAAGTAAAATATAATATAATAAAATTAAAATAATAGGAGGATTTAAAAATGAAAAATAATAGTCATGATAAAGTATTTACTTGTCCAAAATGTACAAATAAAGCATTGTATCCAATTGAAGAAGTTGGGGTTATAGGTATCGGATATAAAGACATTTGTATTTGCGAAGAATGTGGGGCTGAATTATATGCTAGACCACAATATGATGGCACTGTTCAATTTGAAGAAATAGAGGAGGAATAAAAATGAATAGCTATGATGTAGAAATGTGTTATGGATTTAATGCAAGTTTATCAGTTGAAGCAAATAGTAGAGAAGAAGCTATTGAAAAAGCAAAACAAGTAGTAAAAAATCAGGTTACAATAGATGAAGGATTGATAAATTGTACTGATTTAGAATTTGAACAAATAACATATATTAATAAACGATAAAATCGTAATTATATTATATAAAAATAGAAATGAGGAGGTATGACTATGATATTTGTAATATTCTTATTGTTTTTGTTCATATATCCACCACTGGCAATATTAATGTTAATAATAGGTGTAGGTGCAAAAGTTTTTAAGAAGTGATAAATCAGTTGTTTTATCAACAAATATATAAAAATAAACATTGAAATTTCAAT
>DAIMMR010000391.1:0-3754 GCA_036720575.1 Clostridium sp. | reverse complement strand
TCAGGCTGTTGAAGAGTTAAAAGTGAAATTTAAAAGTATAAGAAAAGAATATAGAAAAAAAAATGAATACTCACCAATAGAATTTGTTACTGGAAGGGTAAAGGAGATATCTAGCATATTAGAGAAAGCTAATAAATTCAATATACCTCTTGACAGAATAGGTTATGAGATGGAAGATATAGCTGGTATTAGAGTTATGTGCCAGTTTGTAGATGATATAGAGAAAGTAGTTAAGATAATAAGAAATAGGAAAGATATGAGTATAATGTATGAAAAAGATTATATATCTAATGTGAAGGAAAGCGGATATAGGAGTTACCATGTAATAATTAAATATCCCGTTAATATGGCAGAGGGTGAGAAAGAAATACTAGCTGAATTTCAAATAAGGACTCTTGCCATGAACTTTTGGGCTACTATAGAGCATTCGTTGAATTACAAATATAAGCAGGACATACCTGGTGGAATAAAATTAAAACTTAAGAGTGCGGCAGATGCAGCTTTCCAGCTTGATCAGCAGATGCTTGAGATTAAGGATGAAATAAAAGATGCTCAAAAGTTATTTGAAGTAAAGTCAAGCTTGGTTTCTGATATAATGAAT
Source organism: Clostridium sp. (assembly GCA_036720575.1). GTDB lineage: Bacteria > Bacillota > Clostridia > Clostridiales > Clostridiaceae > Clostridium_B. The sequence continues at coordinate 3,153 of DAIMMR010000391.1, read as the reverse complement.
AATATACTTACTATGTCTTCTATGGGAAAATTAACCGAATCAACTAGATATCAAGTCCAATTAAATAATTTAATTGAAGAGGGAGAAGTGTCTGAACTTGTAAGCTTACTTCGTTCTACAGAAAAGTTACTTCAAATGTATAAATAGCTGTCATGTTACAATTCAGTTGCAGGTTTTAGCTAAAACTAGTAACTGAAGTAGTAATGACAGCTATTTACATATTGTTATTTTGCTACTATATTTACAAGCCTGCTTTTTACCACTATGACTTTCTTTATATCTTTACCTTCTAAAAGGGATTTGATATGTTCATTAGAAAGAGATAACTTTTTTATCTGGTCTTCTTTCAAGTTTGTGGATACATTTATTTTAGCTTTGATTTTACCATTTATCTGAATGGCTATTTCTACCTCATCTCTTATAAGTGCATTGGGTTCAAAATCAGGCCATTTTTCATTAAATATGGAATAGCTTTTTCCTAGAGATTCCCATTGCTCTTCTGCAAAGTGAGGTGCAAAAGGTGCTATGATCTTTATAAAATCAATTACAGTATCTTTTAGCAGCGATATATTTTTATCTTTTTGCTGAATGTACTTCGAAAGTGCATTTGTGAATTCCATAATTCTAGCTATAGATGTATTAAATTGAAATTTATTAGCATCCTCTGATACAGATTTGATTGAAAAGTTTCTTGTATAGTTAAGTTCTTTTTCGGCAGCATCCATAGAAGTTTTTCCGGTATCTCCACTTTCTATAATTTCTTTTACGGAAGAGATAGTTCTTTCAATTCTATCTACAAATTTACTTATGGATTTAATTCCGTCATCGTTCCAAGCTCCACCTTCGCTGTAGTCAAATCCAAACATCAAATACATTCTAAATACGTCAGAACCGTATTCTTGTATGCAGTCATCTGGAGATATGGTATTTCCCTTTGATTTACTCATTTTTTGGCCATCGGGACCAAGTATTATGCCTTGATGTCTAAGAGATAGGAAAGGCTCGTCAAAGTCTAAGAACCCCATATCCCTAAGAGCTTTAGTAATAAATCGGGCGTATAGAAGGTGCATGCAAGCATGTTCAGGACCGCCTACGTACATATCTACAGGAAGCATTTTATCTATTTTAGCTTTATCAAAAGGTTTTTCACTATTTTTATTATCAACATACCTTAAATAATACCAGGAAGAACATACAAAGGTGTCTAAAGTATCAGCTTCTCTTTTTGCTGGACCTCCGCAGCAAGGGCATGTGGTATTCATGAATTTTTCTGATTTTAAAAGCGGAGACTTGCCATCAGGAGAAAATTCTACATCATAAGGGAGTTCAACTGGAAGTTGATCTTCTGGTACAGGAACTGTTCCACATTTTTCACAATATACTATAGGAATAGGAGTTCCCCAATATCTTTGTCTTGAAATTAACCAGTCTCTTAATCTGTAATTTACTTTTCCAGAGCCTAAACCCATACTTTCAAGTTTTTTAGTTACAGCTTCTTTGCCTTCTTTTGTAGTTAGACCATTGAATTCACCGCTATGTATCATTTTGCCATGTTCTACATAAGGTAAAGAATCGCCACCTTCTATAACTCTTTCAATAGGAAGCTTATATTTTGTTGCAAATGCAAAGTCTCTTTCATCGTGGGCAGGAACTGCCATTACGGCACCAGTACCATAAGTATTTAGTACATAATCTCCTATCCATATAGGAACCTTTCTGCCATTTATAGGATTTATAGCATAAGAACCACTGAATACACCAGTTTTTTCTCTTGTAATTGATTGTCTTTCGATTTCACTTTGCTTCTTAGCTGATTCTTTATATTTTTCTACTTCATCTTTGTATTCTTCTTTAGCCAATTTATCAACTAAGGTATTTTCAGGTGATAAAACTACATAAGTAACACCAAATAAGGTATCAACTCTTGTGGTAAATACACTGAACTCAATATCGGAATCTGCTACTTTAAAAGTTACATTTGTGCCGGTGGATTTACCTATCCAATGTCTTTGCATAGCCTTTGTTTTTTCTGGCCAATCCAGCTTATCTAGGCACTGAAGAAGTTCTTCTGAATAATCTGTAATCTTGAAGAACCATTGAGTTAAATTCTTTTTAGTTGCCTCGGTACCACATCTTTCACAAAATCCATCTTGTACCTGCTCATTTGCAAGTACTGTTTTACAGCTAGGGCACCAGTTTACAGGGGCATTTTTCCTATAAGCTAAGCCATGTTTATATAATTGTAAAAATAACCACTGATTCCACTTGTAATATTCAGGATGACAGGTAATTACTTCATTTTCCCAGTTGAACATTGCACCCATAGATTTAAGTTGTTTTTCCATAGTAGCTATATTTTTTTCTGTTGAATCACTTGGGTGTATTCCAGTTTTAATAGCATAGTTTTCTGCAGGAAGACCAAAAGAATCAAAACCCATTGGTTGGAACACATTATATCCCTGCATTTTCTTAAGTCTTGCCCAGGAATCTACAGGAGCATAGTTAAACCAGTGTCCTGCATGAAGTTTACTACCTGAAGGGTAGGAGAACATCTCCAGTACATATAATTTTTTATCTAAATTATTATCGTCAAATTTATAAAGTGATGTTTCTTCCCATTTCGTTTGCCATTTTTTATCAGTTTCGATACTGTACATAATATCTTCTCCTTTATTTGTAATTTAATATAACCTTTATGCTTTTGTAAGCTAAAGAAGTCTAGTAAAACTATGGTGTTTATTTGTTGCTAGAATATAAAAAAATCTCTCATCTCTTAAAATCAAGAGACGAAAGATTTAGCTTCCGCGGTACCACTCTAATTAAACCCATAAATTGGTTTCACTCAAAAAATAACGGTTCATACCGTATCTGATTTTCTTCAGATAAGCTCCTAAGGTGAGTTCGTATTCTGTTCACGCTGTTTTTCACCTAACAACAGCTCTCTTTAGTGATATAAATACTACTGTTCCTTTTTCAAAGCAAAATATTACTTTATTTCTCATTTTATAATATTAAACAGTTTTCTGTCAAGAATTTATTTTTAAATTTTATTTTAAAAGAGAACTCCTAAAATAAAGAGTTCTCTCTTGGCTGCCCATGCTGGATTCGAACCAACACATACCTGTTCCAGAGACAGGTGCCTTACCATTTGGC
>DAIMMR010000390.1:0-3769 GCA_036720575.1 Clostridium sp. | reverse complement strand
CATCTGCCTTGCACGCAGAGGGTCAAGAGTTCGAATCTCTTTATCTCCACCAAAACGAGTAACATTTTGTTACTCGTTTTTTAAAGAAATACACTGCATAGATTGTTCCGTGGTAGCTCAATGGTTGAGCATTCGGCTGTTAACCGAAGGGTTGGAGGTTCGAGCCCTCTCCACGGAGCCATTTTTATTTTTTGAATTCATTTAATTAAGGCATTTGAAAGAAAATAACAAGTCAAAGATGCGATGAATATTTTTTATCAGACAAGGAGGAAGGTTCCGCAGATAGTGAATCCTATCTAAGGGTTCTACCGACGCAGTATGATAAAAAATAGGCTAGCATACTGACTAGTTATTTCTTTGAAAATGCCTAAAATAGATTAGTAAAAATAAACCAAAGGTAGTTTATCTTTGGTTTATTTTTTATGAAGTGCATATTTTAGGTACTTGTTTTCATAGATAATAATATAAAAATAAAATTATTTTGAAAATTTAATTAATTATAGGAGGAATTTTAATTAGCAAATAGAATATATAATTAATCGAAAAGTAAGGGGAGGGATTGCTTATGAAAAAATATTCAGTAAATAATTTAAGGAATGTAGGATTTATTGGACACAGCGGTTCTGGTAAAACTACATTAACAGAAGCAATACTTTATTACACAAAAGTTGTTGATAGGTTTGGGAAAATTGAAGATGGAAGTACTGTTAGTGATTACGATATTGAAGAAAAAAAGAGAAAAATATCCATAGCTTCATCTTTAGCTTCCTGTGAATGGAAAAATACAAAGATAAATTTACTTGATATGCCAGGATATTTTGATTTTATAGGAGAAACTATGGAAGGATTGAGAGCAGTTGATGTAGCTATAATTGTTTTATCAAGTGTATCTGGAATCCAAGTGGGAACTGAGAAATCCTGGAGCAGTGTCAATAAAAGTAAACTTCCTAGAGCTTTTTATATAAATAAGTTGGATAGAGAGAATTCAGATTTTGATAAAACATTGGAAGAATTAAAAGAAAAGTTTGGTATGTCTGTAGTACCAATTCAATATCCTATAGGAATGGAAAATAATTTTAAGGGAATTGTAAACGTTATTTCAGGAAAAGCTAAAATAATGAAAAATAAGAACATAGTAGAAGAAACTACTATACCGAAAGATATTTTAGATAAAATCACAAAATGTAGAGATATGGTTATGGAAGCTGTGGCAGAAACAGATGAGGAACTTTTAGATAAATATTTTAGTGAGGGTACTTTAAGTGATGAAGACATTTATAAAGGATTAATAAGAGGCTGTTCAAAAGGTGAAATTACACCTGTAATGTGCGGTTCTGCTGTAAATGGGATAGGAGTAGATACTTTATTAGAAGATATAATCCAATGTTTCCCATCTCCTGAAGTTTCAGAAGTAATCGATGCTAATTTACAACAAAAATCACAAGTTGTAGTTAAAGCAGATGAAAAGAGTCCATTTTCAGCTTTTGTTTTTAAAACTATAGCTGACCCTTTTGTAGGTAAGTTATCTTTATTTAGAGTTGTGACTGGCAAGCTCAAATCAGATATGACAGTGTATAATGTGAAGAAAGATAAAAATGAAAAAATAGGGACCTTATATTTCTTAAAGGGAAAACAGCAGATACCTGTATCGGAAATAGGAGCTGGGGATTTGGGTGCTGTTGCTAAACTACAATTTACCAGCACAGGGGATACCTTATGTGATCCGTCGTCTTTAGTTGTATTTAAAGATATTGAATTTCCGGAGCCAGTAATTTCGATGGCTATGTTACCTAAATCTAAAAATGATGAGGATAAAATATTTAATGGATTAAGTAAGCTGTTAGAGGAAGATCCTACTTTTAAAATATCTAGAGATGTAGAAAATGCAGAGACTATAATTTCTGGGCAAGGTGAAGTTCACATTGATGTGATATCATCTAAATTAAGGTCTAAATTTGGGACGGATGTTATTCTGAGAGAACCAAAAGTACATTATAGAGAAACAATAAGGAAAACCTCAGATGTACAGGGTAAACACAAAAAGCAATCAGGAGGACATGGGCAGTATGGAGATGTAAAAATTAAATTTGAACCAAGAAATGATAATGAAGATGATTTAGAATTTGTGGATAAAGTAGTAGGGGGAGTAGTTCCAAGACAGTATATACCGGCAGTTGAAAAAGGGCTGAGAGAATGTATTAACCATGGGGTTTTAGCTGGATATCCTATAATAAGGATAAAAGCCACATTACATGATGGATCATATCATCCAGTAGACTCTTCAGAAATGGCTTTTAAGGTAGCAGCATCTTTAGCCTATAAGAAAGGTATTTTAGAAGCTGATCCTGTATTATTAGAACCAATTTTACATGTAGAAGTATGTGTTCCTGAAGAGTATATGGGAGATATAATTGGGAATATAAATAAACGAAGAGGGAGAGTACTTGGAATGCAAACTTCCGGCAAGAATCAGATAATAATAGCTGAAGTACCTGAAGCAGAAATGTTTAAATATGCTACAGATTTAAGGTCCATGACTCAAGCTAGAGGAAGTTTCAATATGAAATTTGAAAGATATGAAGAAGTCCCAGACGTTCAAGCAAATAAGATAATAGAAAGTAAAAATAAAATAAAAGTTAGGCAAGAATAAATTTCAGCCTCAATAGAATATAATTCTATTGAGGCTTTTTAAAATTAAAGATGGTGTATATTTTAATTCACTACAATGAATAATAATTTTATTAATTATTAGATGAACTTTTCAATTAAGGAGAGATTATATGTCTGAATATAAAATGAGCATAAAAGGTAAAATTACTTTAGAGGATTATAGTAGTATATATGATTATATAGCAATAGTAAATAAAAATGATAAATTAACTATAGTTGTAGATAGTAATGAAGATAAAAATGTAGAGATAGTATGCAATATGTTAAAAAATAAGTATTTTACTGTTAATCCAAATGAAACCTGTGATGGAGGAAAGTATTGTATAAAAGCATTTAAGAATGGGGATTAAATTATTCTACATGATGACTATTCTTATTTAACACATATAAACAGTATACAATAGTATGTATTAGAAAAAAGGAGAGAATAGTAATTGAACTTAGTATTTATGTATAAAACAAATATATTTAGTCAAATATAGAAGTTGAATAAAACCTGAATTAATAATATTATTAATTTAAAGTCAAAGAAAGTCAAAGTCAAGAAGGTGATAAATTGGCAAGATTATCAGATATAATAGAAGACTTTATAAAAGAAATGCTTAATAATAGTGAGGAGACTAAACTTCAGATTGGCAGAAACGAACTAGCTAATTATTTTAGTTGTGCGCCTTCCCAGATAAATTATGTATTGACTACTAGATTTACTATGGATAAAGGTTACTACATAGAAAGCAAGAGAGGCGGCGGTGGATGTATAATTATACGAAAAGTAGAATTTGACTGTAACGAGAATTTACTTAAAAGTATAATAGAAAAAATAGGGGATGCCATAACATACAATGCTGCTGAACAGCTTATAGAAACGCTACTTGAAGAGCAGGTTATAACGGAAAGAGAAAACATAATATTAAAAACTATGATAAATGATAGGACACTAAATATTGAATTGAACAATAAAAATAAATTGAGGGCAGATATATTAAAATCAATTATAGTAGTTATATTTAGGAGCCCTAAATTTGGTATGAATAAATAGATAAACTTTAAATGAGCAAAAATCATAACAAATATTGGAACAATAAAAAGTAGACATTTC
>DAIMMR010000389.1:0-3773 GCA_036720575.1 Clostridium sp. | reverse complement strand
TCTAGCAAATATCTGCTTCCATTGACTATCTCCATATTCTGCTTCCCTCCAAATTTACTATTTATATAACATGTCCAATTATAAACATAATGAAATTCATGTATCATAATCTACTATTAGCTTGGGATATGTATAACTATATGATAAAGTTTTGTTATAGTATCATTACGTTTTAGTTCTGATACCGCCAATTTTAATTCGGAATATTGTTTGTTTTCAGGCACAATAAATTGGATTAATTCAAAAGGATAATTATAAGATCTGGTATATAATATATACTTTTTCCAAAATTGTGAAAAATTTTTTATCTTCACATATGAAATAATAAAGTTACAAAAATTGCCTAACGTATCATATTTGTATATCTTATCAATATGTTCGGAAATATACGTTTCGTTTACACTTGATAAGTTTAAAGCCTCTACTATTGAAAATGAAAGTTTTCCCATTTTGATTAGCAAATCAACCTCTCCTGATTGTTTACCGCCAGGCGATGATCCTTGTCTTGTTTGATCTCTTAAATCGTATCCAATAGCCGTGAGTAAATCTCTAATATAATCATTCTTATCATCTTCAAGGAATTCTTTACATGAATGATTTGCCTGCAATTTTTCACAACAAAATAATAAATCTTCTAATAGCCTCAACTCAGAAAAATTATTTTTAGTTGGTTCCACAGTTTTATAATTTACTTCATCAAATTGTTCTTGTAAATCTTTGGGCATCAAATCGCGGTATTCATTAAGATCTACATCAGCAAATAATGTTTTAAATAATTTTGGATTTCTTAAATATATCGTTATTAATCGTTCTAAATTTTCTGGCAAAAAATCATGGTCTGCAAAGAGGATATAATAATATTCGTCAAAATGAGTAATTGCATTTAGTACATAACTATTACCATCTTCTAACGCATACTTAACTTGAATTTTAGTTATTAAATTTCTATCAAGTTTATTTGGAAGAAGATCATCCCAACTGTCATTACAATCATACCACCATTGAAGTATTACGTAGAGTAAATATTCATATTTAGGCTTAATCCAATCTCTAATTACACCTGAATTAACAATATCATATAGATCATAAATCATTTCAAGCCATATTTTATTATCAATTCTTAGGCTATTATATGGCAAAAAATCCTCCAATGTAAATCCATTGTTATCTTCTAAAAGATCTAGTAAAACCCTAATAATGCACGCTACATTGCTATTTACATATTTTGTTATATTTCTATCAAGGTCAGTCATATCAGCATTATCAAACAAATCCAATGGTATCAAATAATCACCAACTTTATCTTATAGACATAATAAGTTATTTTCTATTAGTTCCTTGAATAAAATAATTCTACATATAATTATTTTATCCTTCATAATTTGTAGAAAAAAGTAAAAAAATCTGATGTAATACTCTCGAATTTCATTTACATTTTAAAAGTTAAATTACCATTTATCTATATATTATTTTGATAATTTTAACTTAGTAGTTAAAGAATATTATGTATTAGTATTACTAAATATTTAATAATGCATTTGAAATTTCCTCAAATCTTTCATAAGTTATACCAAGTTTTTTCTTAAATTTTTCATCTTCCATTCTTGCTATAATTATTTTGTCAGGCGATATTTCCTTAATAATATTTTTTATCTTCTCAATTGATTCTTCATCATCGTTATAGCCCTTAATGATAGTAATTTCAAATATAAATTTTCCTTTGTATTGTTTATTAAAGGAAACCATGTTTGAAATATATTCTGCTAATGTATATCCTTCAATAGGTCTTTGAACTTTTTGAAAGCCTTCTTCTGTTATTATTTTTATTTCTCCAACAACCTCATCACATTTATTAGCAATTTTCATATATTCATCTCTGCCTAGTAAATATCCATTAGAAAGTAGTCTTACAGGCAAAGCTTTGGCTTTGATAAAGTCAATAATATCACCAATTTTATCATTTACTAAAGCTTCTCCTTTTGAGTTAATAAAGACTAATTCTGCTTTTGTACTTTCTATCATGTTTTCCAGTTCAATCAATGAACTGTCTATTTTATCAAATGACCTTTTGGTATCCACCTTATTTTGCGACCTTCCAATAGGACAAAATATGCAATCAAAATTACAATATTTTTCAGGAAGTACGTTAATCTCTAGTACCCTTCTTCCATCTTCCATATAAATATCTTTATAACTGAAACCACCCATTATCTTTTTTCTCCTTTCTTACAACCACGGGGTAAACTAATCTTGCTCGCTCCCACTCGCAGGTTGACCGTTAAAGGTCATTTAGACCTTTAACCTCACAAATTTATTGATACTTCTTTATTGTTAATATCAAGAATTGAAATCTTATATGTTCCACCTAAATTATCCTGTACCGTTTTTGATAAGTATTTTAAAGCATCCTCAAAATCTTTTAATCTTCCTTCATCAACTAATTCAATGCACAAAAAAGCATTCTTTGTATTTTCAGTGAGCATTGTTCTTACTGATTCACGCCAATTAAAGCATCTGCAAATTGCTCCTTCATTATCTTTATATACTATTTCACCTTCATATGGTGGTGCACTCTCATCTGTTCCTAATGTAATAAAACTTTCATCTCCAACTGCCTTAGTCAATCTTATATCACCAGCAAATTTATCCATATCCTCTCCACCACAAGGCAAGGCATATGTTAAAGAAATAGAATTATAAATATCAACTAGTGGATTAATAGTTCCTATATGATTTCCTTTATCAACTCGTTTTAACAATGCTTCAATAGATGATCTTGCACCTTTCTTGGTTTTAAACTTTTGGAAGGCTTCTCTCCATACTTTTATAACTTCATTGCTGCTGAATTCTACATTCTCCAAATATTTTAAGGCTTCCTTTTCCGAATTATCAATCATATTCTTATACTGCTTTTCATCTTTTATAGAGTTATCTATGCCATGACAAACTACAACTCCTATCCTTGCACCTGGAAATAGACCCCAAAAATCATCTTCAATAACAAACTTTTTCACTAAAATTCCTCCTTCATATTAAAACTAAATAGCTGCATATTTTCTTCTTATCACTTTTCTTTCATTAAAATTATATTTATTTTTGTTATTTTTAAGTTATATACAATTATTAGTCTATTGATGTTAATTTTAAACCAACGATTCCAAGAACTATAAATACAATACAAATCATACGCATTACATTAATGGGTTCTTTAAATAAGATAATACCTAAGACTACAGTGCCAACAGTTCCTATCCCTGTCCAAATTGCATATGCATTGCCTAGTGGCAAGCTTTTTAAAGATAATGATAAAAAATAGAAGCTTGAAATCATTCCTATAACAGTTAAGATGCTAGGTAATATTTTTGTAAATCCTTGTGAGTACTTCAGCTCTATTGCCCAGCTTACTTCGAAGAAACCTGCTGTAACTAAATAAATCCATTCCATAAACTTTACCTCCCTAAATTAAGATTAGTATAGTAATATTTCATGGCTTACTTAAAAGAAAATAAAAAAAGCCTAAGGAAATATTACAAAAATATCTCCCAGGTTTTTATCCTTCCGTGTACACAATTAAATGTGCGTTCTCTCTCGGACCAGCCAGTTGCAAACTGCGGAACCCTAGAAAACTCAAATATATAAACTTTTTTATAATTTATAAGTTGCAACTTATAAACCTAATTTAGCATAGTAGTGGATTTAAATCAAGTCGATATTTTTTCTTCGCCAAAATTTACAATTGTGTTACGTCATAAAAAATTTACTTATTAATTCTC
>DAIMMR010000388.1:0-3777 GCA_036720575.1 Clostridium sp. | reverse complement strand
TAATTCTAATGACTATAATAATTAGAATTATAATACTTCCACTAGGTATAAAACAGGCAAGATCTTCACTTATAATGAATGAAATTCAACCAGAAGTAAAAAAATTACAAGAAAAATATAAAAAAGATCCACAAAAAGCACAGCAAGAAATGATGAAACTTTATAAAGAGAAAGGGGCAAGTCCTTTTAGCGGATGTTTACCACTTCTTATTCAATGGCCTATTCTTATAGCTCTCTATTATGTTTTTAATAATCTATCGGGAATAAATGGAGTTGGTTTTTTATGGATAAAAGATTTAGCTAAGACTGATATGTTCCTTGCTATTTTATCTGGTATAACTACTTATTTGTCAGGATATTTGATGATGACTTCAAATAATAATGAACAAGCAAAGCAGGCAAAGACAATGAATATAGGTATGTCTGTAGTTATGGTAATCATGAGTATAGAGTTTAAAGCAGCTTTGGTACTTTATTGGGTTGTTAGTAATTTAATTCAAATGGCACAAACTGTTGTTTTGAAAAAGGTTGAAATGAAAAAAGGAAATATTAAGGCTTAGGGGGTGGCCATGTGTTATGGATTTTATAGAAACGACTGGGAAGACAGTGGAGGATGCGTTAAAAACTGCACTTTCTGAATTAAAAGTTGAAGAAGATAAAGTGGAAATGGAAGTTTTAGATGAAGGTAATAAGGGCTTTTTTAATATTATAGGAATGAGGCCAGCCAAAATAAGAGTTACGGTTAAGAGAGATTATATAAATGAGGCTAAAACATTTTTGAAAAGTATTTTAGATAAAATTAAGGTAAAGGCTGAAATAGAAATAAAAGAAGATAAAAATGGTATAAAAATATACTTAACTGGTCAAGAAATGGGAATACTTATAGGATATAGGGGAGAAACGTTAGATGCACTTCAGTATCTTGTAAGTCTTGTAATAAATAAAAATCATGATACAGAATATAAGAGAGTTGTTTTAGACACAGAAAATTATAGATCTAAAAGAGAAGAAACACTAAAGAGACTTGCTAGAAGAGTAGCTGAAAAGGTTAAGAGGACAGGTAGAATAATTAAATTAGAACCAATGAATCCTTACGAGAGAAGAATAATTCATTCTGCCCTTCAAAATAATATTTATGTAAATACATATAGTGAAGGTCAGGAACCCTTTAGAAGAGTTGTAGTGGATTTAAAGAAAGCCTAAAGGCTTTCTTTTTTACATTTAGGAAAATAAATGGGAGATACAAAATAATTATTTTTCCCATAATAATTTTAGACATTAGCTAGATTTAGATTAACTTATATGTAGAAGTATATTTATAAATTATATTTTGAGGAAGTGAAATAATGAAAGAGTTTGATACAATAGCAGCTGTAGCTACGGTTTTAGGTGAAGGTGGCATATCGATTATAAGGACTTCAGGCTGTGATTCACTTAAAATAGTTAATAGTATATTTAAAGGAAAAAATAATAGAAATTTAATGGATATGAAACCTTATTCTATGAGATATGGTTATATAGTAGAAAAAAGTACCGATGAATTACTAGATGAAGTACTTGTTAGTTTTATGAAATCCCCTAAAAGTTATACTTCAGAAGATACAGTTGAAATAAATTGTCACGGTGGAGTTGTGGCAACTAAGAAAGTACTTGAGGAAGTTATTAAATCTGGAGCTAGAATTGCAGAGCCAGGAGAGTTTACAAAGAGAGCATTTTTAAATGGAAGGATAGATTTAAGTCAGGCGGAAGCGGTAATTGATATAATTAGAGCAAAAACTGAACTTTCGATGAAGTCAGCTGTACAGCAATCTACAGGTAGGATTTCTAAAGAAATTAACGTACTTAGAGAAAAGCTTTTGGAGGTAATTGCACATATAGAAGCCACAGTGGACTATCCTGAAGATGATTTAGAAGAAATGACATCAGAGAAGGTTTCTATGAGATTACAGGAAATATTAGATGAAATAAATCATATATTAAGCACTGCAGAAGAAGGTAAAATAGTCAGAGATGGATTGAATACAGTAATTGTAGGAAAACCTAATGTAGGTAAGTCGTCACTTTTAAATTCTTTAATTAGAGAGAATAGGGCAATAGTTACAGATGTACCAGGTACAACAAGGGATGTCATAGAGGAATATATGAATATAGATGGAATTCCTATAAAGGTAATTGATACTGCAGGAATAAGGGAAACAGAGGATTTGGTAGAAAAAATTGGCGTAGAGAGATCTAAACAAAAAATAGATGAAGCTGATTTAGTCATATTAATGCTGGATTCAAGTGAAGAATTGGACGATGAAGATAAAGAGATTATGAATTATGTAAAAGATAAAAAATATATAATTTTATTAAATAAAATTGATATAAATGATAAAATAAATTTAGACGACATTTGTAATTTAGATTCCAGTTGTATAATAAAAACTTCAATAAAGACAGGTAAAGGATTGGATAAGATAAAAACATGTATTAAAGACTTGTTTTTTAAAGGTGAGGTTAAACCGGGAGATTTACTTATAACTAATGCTAGACATAAGGAAGGACTTATAAGAGCTAAGGAAAGTTGTATTGAAGCTTTAGAAGCATTAAAGAATACATCTGCTATAGATTTGGCATCTATAGATATAAGAAATGCATGGAATAATCTTGGCAAAATAACTGGGGATACCTTAGAAGAAGATATAATTGATAAAATATTTTCACAATTTTGTTTAGGAAAGTAGGTAGTTAAAAATTGGAGTATTTTTCAGAAAAATATGATGTAATAGTTGTAGGAGCAGGTCATGCAGGTTGCGAAGCAGGACTTGCAGCTGCTAGAATGGGTTGTAAGACTTTAGTGTGTACAATGAATTTGGATAGTGTAGGATTTATGCCTTGTAATCCTAATGTTGGTGGAACTGCTAAAGGGCATTTAGTAAGGGAAATAGATGCTTTAGGTGGAGAGATGGGCGTAAACATTGATCATACTTTTATACAGTCAAGAATGCTTAATACTTCTAAAGGGCCAGCAGTACATTCACTTAGGGCTCAGGCTGATAAGAAAAACTATTCAGTTAGAATGAAAGAAGTACTTGAAAAACAAAGTAACTTGTCTTTAAGACAAATAGAAGTACTAAGTATAAGAACAGATGATGACGGAAAAGTATGTGGTGTATTAACTAAAAATGGAGCATATTTTGAAACGAAAACTGTTGTTTTGGCTACAGGCACTTATCTAAAGGGTAAAGTTATCATAGGAGACGTAAGTTATAGTTCGGGACCAAATGGATTTATGCCTGCTAATGACCTTTCCCAAAGTTTGCTTGATCTTGGTATAGAGCTTAGAAGGTTTAAAACTGGTACTCCAGCTAGAGTAAATAGGCGAAGTGTTGATTTTTCAAAAATGATAGAACAACCAGGTGATAAAAAAATAGTTCCTTTTTCTTTTATGAGTGGGAATTTAGATAGAAGCCAGATATCTTGCTATTTAACGTATACTACAGAGAATACTTTAAAAGTAATAAGAGATAATATAAATAGATCTCCACTTTATAATGGTTCTATTAAATCTGTAGGTCCTAGATACTGTCCTTCAATAGAAGATAAAGTGATGAGATTTCCAGACAAGGAAAAGCATCAGATATTTATAGAGCCTGAAGGTGAAAATACAGACGAACTATATGTAGATGGGGCATCTACTTCTATGCCAGAAGATGTGCAGATTGCTATGTATAAAACTATAGCTGGACTTGAAAATGTAGAGTTTTTAAGAACAGGTTATGCTATTGAATATGA
>DAIMMR010000387.1:0-3779 GCA_036720575.1 Clostridium sp. | reverse complement strand
TTATAAAAAACACCTCTTTAGTTATTTTAATATCAGAACAAGTATAACAGATTAAGAGATAAAATGATACTACTCTAATGTAGATGTATTTCTATAAGCTTATTTTAATGTTTTTTACAACTTTTTTGTTGTTGAATTTTCTTTATATAGTTAAAATGGTAAGTGTAATAATTCATATATCTAATTTTAGAAGAATAATAGAAGGTGGAATAATGAAAGAAATTATAAAAATACTAGTAATTGAAGATGATGAAGATATTAACAGATTATTATGTGATATGTTAAGTCAATCTGGTTATATGGCTATGGCAGCTTATTCTGGAACTGAAGCTATAATATATTTAAAATATAGTAGTTGGGATATGGTTTTATTGGATTTAATGCTTCCAGGAATGAAAGGAGAAGAAATTTTAGTTGAAATAAGGAAAAATAAGCAGATGCCTGTTATTATAATTTCAGCAAAAGAGGAATTGGATATTAAAGTAAAATCTTTTAAGTTAGGGGCAGATGATTATATAACTAAGCCTTTTGATATAGAAGAGGTTTCAGCTAGAATAGATTCACATATTAGAAGATATAGAGAATTTTCTGGCACTATACAAGAAAATAATATACTAAAATATAAGGAAATTTCTCTAAATAAAGATACGAGAGAAGTATTTGTAAATGATAAACTGTTGAATTTAACTACAAGGGAATTCGATATTTTAAAGCTTCTAATGTCATATCCAAAAAAAGTTTTTGCAAAATCAAATATATTTCAAAGTATATGGGGAGAAAATTATCTGTGTGATGATAATACAATAAAAGTGCATATAAGTAATTTAAGAAACAAGATATCTAAAGCAGGTGCTTTAAATGATTATATACAAACCATATGGGGAATTGGCTATAAACTTGATTTCTAATCTTTACACTTTATTAAGGTTTTCTTTATGATTGATTATCTCTAAGTTTTTATAATTAAATTAAATCATAAAGAAGGAGGATAAGAATATGACGGAATATGTTTTGCAAACTGTAGACTTAACTAAAAAATATAAAAGGGATACAGTGGTTGACAGTATAAATCTTAATATAAGAAAAGGAGAAATTTATGGATTTATAGGGGAAAACGGTGCTGGCAAGAGTACGACTATGCGAATGATAACAGGCCTTTCAACACCTTCAAGTGGAGTAATAAGGTTATTTGGATGTGATTCAAAAAATGAATTAAATAATTCAAGAAAAAGAATAGGATCACTAATTGAAAATCCTGCTTTTTATCCAAATATGTCAGCTTATAAAAATATTGAGGCTTGTAGAATACAGAAAGGAATTCCAGGTAGAAAGTGCATAGAAAGTATACTGGAATTTGTTGGACTTTCCAATACTAAAAATAAAAAGGTAGGCAACTTTTCTATGGGAATGAAACAAAAACTTGGATTAGCTATGGCACTAGTAGGTGATCCAGAATTTTTGATATTGGATGAACCGATTAATGGATTGGATCCTGTAGGAATAGTACAAATGCGGGAAAAGTTAAAAAAATTAAATAGAGATAAGGATATCACAATACTTATTTCAAGTCATGTTTTGGGAGAATTATATCAGCTTGCTACCTGTTTTGGAATAATTCATAGAGGAAAAATTTTAGAAGAACTTACATTAAAGGAGTTAAATGAAAAGTGTAGAAGAAGTTTAAATATTAAAGTAGATGATTTAAATAAGGCCACTGTAATTTTAGAAAGTGTACTAAACACAAATAATTTCAAAATAATGCCAGATTCTTCTATATGCCTTTATGATTATGTAGATAATCCTGGAATAATTTCAAAATCATTTTCTAAAGCAGATATTGTAATTTATCAGATAGTGCATAAAGGTGATAATTTAGAAGATTACTTTGTGAATTTGATAGAGGGTGATAAATAGTGTATAACTTACTTAAATTTGAATTATATAAATTAAAAAATAGTAAAACATTTAGGAATTTATTTATAATTACAATTATATTGATTATATTTGTTTTAAGATTATTTTATACTAATGCTGGACAATGGAAGTTGTTCGATTTTATTTATAATAATAGAGAATGTGGATTTTTTATAAATAACTTTAAAGATAGAATACATCCAACATCCTTAGAGTTTTTCAACTCAGCTTTTGGATTTAGTATTGTTATGATAATATTACTTATGTTTATAGTAGGTGCTTTTGTAGTTGATGAATATTCTCATGGAACAATAAAAAATATAATAGCCTATGGTCATAATAGAACCAAAATATACATATCTAAGCTTTTGATAATTTGTTTAGGAATTTTTACTTTAGTTGCATTTTTGTTATTTATACCTGTAGTAATAGCACTTATCATAGGATGGATACAATATGTTTCTATTAGTGAAATAATTAAAATTATCAAGTCTACAGTTTTAATATGCTGGATTTTTACTACTATTGCTAGTATTTACATGTGTTTGGACACAATAATAAGAAGTAAATCTGTAGCTATAGGGTTGTGTATTGTATTCTTATTTTCAAATGGAGCTGGATTTTTTTCGAAGTTTAAGTTTGAAAGATATATTCCTAGTTTTATGCTTATGAATATTGGAACATTAAGGCCAAATTCAGTTGATATTTTAAATATGATAGTAACTTGTTTTATTTTAACCATATTGTCAACTTTATTAGGAATATTTATATTTAAGAATCAAGACATAAAATAAGAGAGGTGTTTGAGTAAAGTGATTTTGATTATATTAATTTTAATAGTTTTTATTATGATTTTACTCTCTTATCTTATATTTATGAAAATACAGATTAGAAATATTAAAAAACAACTTGACGATTATAATTCTGGTAAATTGCATAAAAAATTGGATATAGTACTTTTAGATAGAGATATAGAAGGTTTAGCCTGTAGTATTAATAAACATATTGATATAAACATTAAAACACAGGTAAACCAAAAGAATTCTGAAGCTGAAATTAAAAAAACTATAGCAAGCATCTCTCATGATTTACGTACTCCACTTACCTCAGTTATTGGATATATTCAAATGATAATATCTAATGAGTTATCACTTAAAAAGCAAAATGAATATATGCATATAGCGTTAAAAAGGGCAAAATCACTACAAGCTTTATTGAATGATTTTTTTCAACTTTCTATAATAGAATCACATGAATATAAAATTCAGAATAAATCTATAAATATAAATAATATTTTATGTGAAGTTATTACTGATTTTTATGATAGTTTTTTACAAAAGAAAATAACTCCTAATATAGATATTAAAGAAGAAAATATAATTGTAATAGGTAATGAAGTTTGTATAAAAAGGGTAATTGAAAATTTAATTAATAATGTAATAAAACATGCAAGAAATTATGTATTTATAGAGTTAAAAAAAGATTGTAATGAAGCTGTGCTGACTATAATAAATGAAGCTAATGGTATAAAAGAAAATGATGCTAAATTAATTTTTAACAGGTTTTATAAAGGAAACAGTTCTAGAACTGTCGGAAATACAGGTTTAGGCTTGTCAATTGTAAAAAATCTTATGGAAAAGATGAACGGACATATTTATGCTAAAATAAACAAGAATTTATTGTATATTTTTTGCAAATGGAAAATAGAAGAATAAATTCAAGTTGTTAAAGAAGCTATCCGAATATCACACTAATATGAATAGGGGTGGATTTAATAAAAATTTAAATCTATCCCTATTCATGTTTTTATTAGAGTATGGGTATTTGATTGTATTGATGGTATAATTACTATTAAATGATGAGGG
>DAIMMR010000386.1:0-3785 GCA_036720575.1 Clostridium sp. | reverse complement strand
TGGCATCAATCAGGACATTGGGATCATTATAAAGAAAATATGTATTTTACAAAAATAGATGATCAAAATTATGCTATAAAGCCAATGAATTGCCCTGGTTCCATACTTGTTTACAAGAATAAAATACATTCTTATAGAGACCTTCCAATAAGATATGGTGAAATGGGAATTGTTCATAGACATGAAAAATCTGGAGCTCTTCATGGACTTATGAGAGTAAGATGCTTCACTCAAGATGATGCCCACATATTTATGACTAAAGATAATATGAAAGATGAAATAATAAAGGTAATAAAACTTATAGACAGTTTCTATAAAGTATTTAAATTTGAGTATTTCGTTGAATTATCCACAAGACCTGAAGATTCTATGGGAAGTGATGAAGACTGGGAAGCTGCAACTGAAGGACTTAAAGATGCATTAAAAGCAGTAGGACTTGATTATAAAGTAAATGAAGGTGATGGAGCTTTCTATGGGCCTAAGATAGATTTCCACTTAAAAGATTCTATAGGAAGAACTTGGCAGTGTGGAACTGTTCAATTGGACTTCCAGATGCCAGAAAGATTCGATTTAACTTATATTGGAGCAGATGGGGAAAAGCACAGACCAGTTATGGTTCACAGAGTTGTATTTGGATCAATAGAAAGATTTATAGGAATTTTGATAGAAAATTATGCAGGAGCATTTCCAGCTTGGCTTGCACCAGTACAAGTTGAAGTAATGAACATTACTGATGCTCAAGATGACTACGTAAATGAAGTAGTTGAAAAATTAAAGGAAAATGATATAAGAGTAGAATCAGATATGAGAAATGAGAAAATAGGATATAAGATAAGAGAAGCTCAAATGCAGAAAGTTCCTTATATGATTGTAATAGGAGAAAAAGAAATGAAAGATAAAACTGTATCTGTAAGAAGCAGAAAAGGCGGAGATATGGGAGCTATGGCACTAGATGACTTTATTTCAAAACTTAAAGATGAAATAGATAAAAAAATAAGTGATATATAATTAAAATTATATATTGACTATAAGTTATAACAATGGTATAATACAATCTGTTAAGAAGAAACTAGCCGTTTCTCACCTTACGGCACAGCCAGTAAGGTTATGAAGATTTCTTAATTACAAGGATTCTTTATTATTGATGTATTCAAAGGACGGCGGAAGCTGTCCTTTTTTATATGTTTTGTTAAATTCCACCTAGGAGGTGAAAATCATTAATAAAAGTTTTCTTATAAATCAGGATATAGTAGAAAAAGAAGTAAGAGTTATTTCAGATGATGGAAGCCAAATGGGAATTATATCATCAAAAGAAGCATTAAGATTTGCAGAAAAAAAGGAATTGGATTTGGTTATGATATCTCCAAATGCAAAGCCACCGGTTTGTAAAATAATGGATTATGGAAAATTTATGTATGAACAAGTTAAGAAAGATAAAGAGGCTAGAAAAAAACAAAAAGTTGTTAATATAAAAGAAGTTAGATTTAGCCCTAAAATAGAAGAACATGATATTTCCATTAAAGCTAAAAATGCAAGAAAATTTTTACTTGCAGGAGATAAAGTTAAAGTTACTGTAAGATTTAGAGGAAGGGAAACTGATTATTCCTTTATAGGTAAAAAGATTTTAGATATATTTCATTCTAAACTTCAGGATGTTTGTGTAATAGAAAGGCAACCTAGGCTTGAAGGAAGAAACATGATAATGTTTTTATCAGCAAAGAAAGCATAATTGAGAGGAGGAATTTATTATGCCAAAAATGAAAACTAAAAGTAGTGTAACAAAAAGATTTAAAATCACAGGAACTGGTAAGTTAAAGAGGTCAAAAGCTTTTAAAAGTCATATACTTACAAAGAAAAGTGCAAAAACTAAAAGAAATTTAAGAAAAGCAGGACTTGTTTCAGAAACTCAAGAAAAGATCATGAAAAAATTAATGCCTTACGTATAATTGAAGGATTCTAAAAGGAGGTTTTACTATGGCAAGAGTAAAAAGAGCAGTGAACGCTCGTAAACATCATAAAAAAATATTAAAGCTTGCAAAAGGTTATTATGGCGGAAAAAGTAGATTATTTAGAACTGCTAACGAAACAGTTTTAAGGGCTCTAAGATATTCATATGTAGGAAGAAGATTAAAGAAGAGAGACTTTAGAAAATTATGGATAGCTAGAATAAATGCTGCAACTAGAATGAATGGACTTTCATATTCCAAGTTTATAAATGGAATAAAGACTGCAGGTATTAATATGAATAGAAAGATGCTTTCAGAAATAGCTATAAATGATCCTAAAGGATTTACTGAATTAGTTGAAGTAGCTAAAAAACAATTAAATGCATAATATTATATTACACAAGGAGTGCAGCATAATTTTGCTGTACTTTTTTATCCGATGACTACCTGCTCTAATACTCCCACTTCTCCAAGTGGGAGTATTAGAGCAGCTACATCCCTGGATAACGATTTCTAAGCATCAGGTGGAATCAAAACTCCATCTGATGCCAAGAACTCTGTTTATAGGCAAATTATCATAATAAGGTGGATTATTATGGATATAATTAAAAGCAAAGATAATGCATATATAAAAGAAGTAAAAAAGTTAAAGGAAAAGAAATATAGGATTCAAGAGGGAAAGTTTTTAATAGAAGGTTTTAGGTTTGTAAGAGAAGCGCTTTATTCTGATTTCAAAATATCTTCAATTTTTCTAAGCAGTGATTTTGCAGATAAATGGGAAAAACTTTTGTTAAAAGAAAATTTTGAATGCGATTTTCCTGTGTATTTTATGGAAAAAGGTATATTTAAGGCTATGGTGAATACTGAAAATCCCCAGGGAATAGCTGCGGTAGTGGAAAATAGAGAATTGAAAGTTAAAAAGGAAAATGGGTTTTATGTACTGGCAGATAAGATTCAAGATCCAGGCAATATGGGTACTATAATAAGAAGTGCACATGCCTCTGGAGCTTTAGGGGTTATAATTACAAAGGGAACGGTGGATATATACAACGAGAAGACGTTGAGATCAACAATGGGCTCTATATTTCATATACCTGTAATCTATGATGAGGACTTAAAAAAGGTAGAACTTCTCAGAAAAAGTGGATTTAAGTTGATAGGAAGCTCTCTGGACACGGATATTAACTTTTATAGTGCAAATTTAAAGGGAAAAGTTATAATTGCAGTGGGAAATGAAGGAAATGGTCTTAGCAAAACCATAGAGGATATTTCGGATATAAAGGTAAAGATACCAATGCCAGGCGGTGCTGAATCATTAAATGTATCTGCAGCGGCGTCCATAATGATGTTCGAAGCAGTAAGACAAAATTTAATTTAATGTTGACAATATGTGAATGTATATGTAAAATTTAAAGATATAAACAATAAAAATTGAATAAGGATACTTACTGTGAAAGAGAAAGTAAATATATGATTTTTATCAGAGAAAAAAAGTCAGGGCTGGAAGCTTTTTTTAAAACATTATATATTGAAGTTCCTCCTGGAGTATTGGCTGTGAAATTATAATTAGTAGTCAGCGGTTAATATCGTTAAAATATGCAAAGAGGATATTATTTTCTAATAGTATCAATTTGGGTGGTAACGCGGATCAAAGTTCGTCCCTTAAAGGGATGGGCTTTTTATTTTTGTTTTAAATTAAAAGATTGTAGTGAAAGGAGAGTTTAAAATGAAAGAAGAATTAAAACAGATAAAGGAAGATGCCTTTAACGAATTAAAAAATAAAAAGTTAGATATAGAGGATATAAGAATTAAATATTTAGGTAAAAAGGGAGAACTTAC
>DAIMMR010000385.1:0-3798 GCA_036720575.1 Clostridium sp. | reverse complement strand
CCACTTCTACAAGTGTTGATTTTAGCAGGTTTAAATGGGACAAAGGTGAACAAGCCGAATCCTTAATATCAAAATATATAGATAGTGCTTTAGATTTAAGTAAACAACAAATATTAAAAGCTGAAGGATTAGAGCCTATTGTTGATGATAGAGGTATTTGGTTATATAAAGTTAATCCAGACAATAGCATAGACCCAAAACAAATGAGATTAATAAATAATGTATTAACAATAACCAATGATAACTGGAACACTATATCGACAGCTGTTTCGGGAGATGGAATAAATGCCGAAATTATAAGAGGTAAATTAGGTCAATTTGCCGAGATTCAAGCAAATCAAGTTAAAACAGGAATTTTAAAAAGTACAGACAACTCTAGTTGGATTAATCTTGACGATGGAAGTTTTAATTTCAAAGATTCTTTGAAATGGGTTAATAATCAACTAGTAATTTCTGGTGTTGATACTGGTGCTAAAGTATTTAACTCTACACCAACCCCACCATATAAGTTAAATGACCTATGGAAAGTTACAGGAGTTGCAGGAGTTGATTTTAAAATATGTACTATAGCTAGGGCAACTGGAAGTTATGTTGCTGGTGATTGGACTAATATAACTGATTCAAAAACATATGCAGACGCAATTAAAAACTTAACTACTGGAACTGCAATTAGTGGTGGAATAACCACTATTGACAACACTAAGGTAAGAGTTGCCCATAGTGGACTTGGTGGACAGTATTCTGAAATGCGAGCAGATGGGTTTGTTAGGAAATGGCAATATGGTGAAGCTGCATATTTGAATGATATATATGCAGTAACCAATTTAGCAAGCGATATAAATAGGAGTTCTCTAACCCCATTGACTATTACACTTCCTCAAAGGTTTATAGGCAGACAAATTGAACCAATAATTATTTTAAGAAGCTTTGACACAGGACTTATGGGGAGGTTTTCTCTTAGTGATGCTGTCAGAATAACAAGAAGAATAAAATTGATATCAGAAATAACTAATATAAATACAACTGCGCCTACACCTAGTATTACTATTTTAAACTATCTAGAAGTAACAATAGACGATGTTGATGACGGCAATCTAACGTGGTATAGAGATATTGGTTTTGACTTGATTGTAATAGGATATTAGGGGTGATTAAATGGATTTTAATATAGTTTACAACAAAGTAACAGGTGTAATTGATAGAGCAATTTCTGGTGACCAAGACTTTAAAATATTTCTATCTCACTTTCCCAAAGAATATGTAGATGAATTAGAAAGCTTACCATATGATGGCATGTTGCCTAGACCACTGGGAAATTATTATGTTGACGTATTTACAAAAGAAATAAAAAGATATTCGGAAGAGATTATAAAAGAGAAAGAAAAATATGGTAAAATTCTAACAGAAGAAGAACGTCTTAATATTCAATTAATGCCATCACAAGAAGAAATCCAAAAAGCTGAGACTACAATTGAAATATTATCGCTTTTACAGGAGGTACGGGTTATATGACTTTTATAGAACAAAAACTAATTGATGCATGGGTTGTTTTAATATTAGCAACCGAAACAACAAAAAAGACTTTAGCTGATGTGCCTGAAAACTTAAGGTCAGAAGTTGAAATTACAGTTAAAATTAAAAAAGCAGAAAAAACAATTGAAATATTATCAAACACACTCTAATTCAAGGGTGTGTTTTTATTTGTAAATTTCGGAGGTATTAAATGAAATATGAAAAAGTAATGATTCTTGTATTAATTATATTAATGACATTTTCAAACATCATATATGCCGATTATTTTATTGATACAAGTAATAGCATAATAGACGTTCGTGATGAAAATTTAAATGGTTATATTAAAAATACTTACACAAGTGCCATTTACACACCAAAAAACTTTATCTATGAAGAAGATATTATAAAAGCCTTAGATGAATTAAAATTCGATTTTAATGGTGATTATACCGTTCATATAGTGGACTATTCTTTATACGGTGGAACGGCACTTGGCATGGCACTACCTGAGAATACTATTATTTTATTTGATTTTATTCCGGGTAGACTAGATAAGGTAATTCAAAATACTGTTGTTCATGAGTTGGGACATTTAGTTTATATGAATATGACAGAATATGAACAAAGTCAATATAAAGTAATGAGAGGTATCCCAGATGATTGGGATAATTTTCCTTATACAAAATATATAAATAGACCGCAAGAGATATTTGCCGAAGATTTTAGGATATTGTTTGGTGGTGAAGATGCTAGTTTATATGAACACTTTAACCAAGAATTGGACAATCCTAGAGATATTCGAGGTTTAAGACGATTCATAAAACAGTTTGAGGCTGATATTTAAAAGGCTTTAAAATATCAATTTTATTGAGATTTTGAAGGCTACACCCATTGGAAACACTAGGGTGTAGAAATGAAAAATTAAAATTTAAGTAATTTTAGAGGAGATGTGGTGTTTTAGCTATATTTCCTCTTTTATTTATACGAAAGGGGGAAATAGTTTGAGCTTAATAAATGTATATGGTAATCCTGTAATTACAAACTGGGAAATTGATGATAATGGCAACAAAATATCTGTTCCAATACTAAACGAACAAAAACAAGTCACAGGTAATAAAATTGTCCTAGAAGGATTGCCAGATGAACAATATAGAGTTTTTATTGATGGATTTGTCGAGATAGATATAAAAGAAAAAATAATCGAGCCGAATCAATTTAAAGTTGACTATAGGAAAAATGGAGTTATATTTGTGCATGAAAGTTTAGATGGACAATGGCTGACAGTGGGTAAATATTATAGTGTGGGGATGTATTATATACCTAGTTCACGTGTCTGGACAAAACTTTCAGACACAGGTGAGATTCTTGAAACCCTTGATGATGCAGTAGAAAAAATAGGTGAAATATCAGGAATTATAACAGATTTAGATGGTTCTATTAACACTGCCACAGGGCTAAAAGATGAATTAAATACAAGTATAAGTGTTGGAAATACAACTAAATCAAATTTAGATGACAGTATAAATAACGCTACAACTAAAAAAATACAACTAGATGATAGTATTTCTAGTGCAACTGTATCAAAGTCAAACTTAGACGCATCTATTGATAGTGCCAATACATCAAAAACAAACTTAGACAATAGCATATCTACTGCAAATAGCACGAAGTCCAATTTAGATTCATCTATATCTAGTGGAAACGCATTAAAAGATAATTTAGATGCAAATATAATAACAGGTACAACGCTAAATAATAGTCTAGATGCAAATATCAGTGAGGGAAGTCAATTAAAGGCAGATTTACCACCACTTATTAGCAATGCAAACACAAGTAAGTCTAACCTTGATAGTAGTATTTCTACAGCAAATACTAAAAAAACAGAGTTAGATAATAGTATTAGTTCAGCAACCACAAAGAAAACTGAGCTAGATAATAGTATATCTAGTGCTAATACAATAAATAACACACTATCAAATTCAACAACTGGAACAATTAAAAAAGCTACTGATATAAATAATACATTAAACACAACGATATCTAATGCGGATACTTCTAAGACTAATTTAGATGGCTCTATTAGTAATGCAAATACTAGTAAATCTAACTTAGATGCAAGCATATTAACTGCAAACACTACTAAAACTGCTTTAGATGGAAGTATATCGGAAGGAAATGAATTAAAGGGCGATCTTAATGCAATTATTGAAGGTACCGATTTTGAACAAGTGATTACTGATGTAAATAGTCTTAAACAAGACCAACATAATCATAATAATAAAA
>DAIMMR010000384.1:0-3813 GCA_036720575.1 Clostridium sp. | reverse complement strand
CTATAGTCCGCTATTGTACTTAACATATTATCTCCTTTCTGATAAAACATACTTTTTATTGCCTAAAATTGATTTTTTAGTGTTGAAATTTCAACGTTTATAGATACCATTCTTTTACATATTGCACTTCATACTCTGTTGGTGTTCGTCTAATGATTACTTTTTCGATTCCAGCATTTTTAATTAATCGTGAACATAATAAACATGGAAATGTAGACGAATTTAATTCACCTGTTTTAGCATTAATTCCTACTAAATATAATGTCGAACCCTTTAAATCGGTTCGTGCTGATATAATTGCATTTTGTTCTGCATGAACAGAAACACATAACTCATATCTTTCTCCACTAGGTATATTAAGTTCTTCTCTTTTACAAATATTTAAGTCTGAACAGTTTTTAGAACCTCTGCATGAACCATTATATCCTGTAGATATTACGAAATCTTCGGGTGATACAATAACTGCCCCATTTGCTCTACGAATACACGTTGAACGTTGCAAAACTGTTTGTGCTATGTTTAAATAATAATTTACTTTATCTATTCTCATATTTCACTTCCTTTTAAGTAGGTTGAAGATTGCTCAACAACCTACTTTTAATTTAATTTATTCGCATTTAGTCCAGCCACACGACTTACATGTTTGACAGCCGATTTCAAATATTACACTTTCTTCTCCACATTCAGGGCATTCCATTAATTTATGATTTACAGCAGATTTATTATTTTTTATAGTATCTTTTATTTTAGGTGGTTCTTCAACATCTTCGTCATCTAATCCTAATTCATCTCTAATTTCTTTATACATATCCATTAAAGCGTATCCAATAGCAACGGGGCAAGAACTTCCTTTTGACGTATCATGTTTAATTGCTGTTCTAACTGAATATGAAGGACAAGTACCAGAACTCATTAATTGGTCTACGATAGATTCTATAGTGCCACCAGTTCTTGCATCGTGAGATATCATGCGAGATAATCCTGTCATAAAATTGTTACATCCACCAGTTGATCCTTTACTTAAATATACTTCCATTAATCTACCATCAAAACAGTCGAAAAATGCTGTGCAATGTAAACTTCCACAACCAGTATTTAATTTGCGTTTTTTACCTATTACATCATCATTAACAATAATTGTAGTTCCCCACGGAAGTTCTTTTTTATCAGCTTGTTTGGTTTCTTCTTTATGTTCGGTTGTTAATATTCCAACACGTTTACAATTTTCCCTAAATACTGTAATTCCCTTACATCCTAATTTCCAAGCATATACATATAAATTCATTATATCTTCTACTGTAGCTGATTCAGGTAAATTTACAGTTGATGAAATTGAAGTATCAACATATTTTTGTAATATACCTTGAATTTCAACCCTGTCTTTCCAATTTAGTTCGGTTGAAGTTATGAAATAATCAGGTAATTCTTTTGTATTGTGTAAATCCATATATTCTTTAGCTTCGGCAATATAAACATCATAGTAAACATCTGTATCCTTATGTAGAGACTCTGTTTTCCTTTGATATTTAATAGCAAATGCAGGTTCGCAACCAGTAGTTACATTTAAAAGTGTACCAATTGATCCAGATGGTGCGATACTCAATAAAGAGCAATTTCTTAATCCATCTTTCTTTAATTCTTTAATTTCTCTGTCAGTAAAAGCATATTTTATAATACTTGAATCAAATACTTTTTCTGAATATTTAGGGAACATACCCTTTTCTTTGGCTAAAGTATTTGATTGATATATTGCTGTTCTAAACATTACCAACATGATATCTTCAATCAATTTTTTAGATTTTTCAGAACCATATTTAATTCCTAGTTTAAAAAACATACTTCCTAATCCCATGATTCCCAAACCAATATTACGATAATTTTTAGCCATTTCTTGTTGTTCTTTTAATGCATGAAGTTTCGTTCCTTCATCTAATACTTCATCTAACCCAGTAATAGCAATTTCAACAGCTTTTGCAAACTCAATTAAATTAAAGCTTGATTCATTTGTATATGGATTATTTACAAACTCTGATAAATTTATTGAGCCTAAATTGCAAGCCCCATATTTTGGCAATGGTTGCTCGCCACCCTACCACTAATAGTATCAAGTATAATTCTATTCGTAGTCTGGACTATCGCATACTTGTAAAACAAGCCCTTCTCGCTTAGTCTCTCAGGCTGTATTTAAACTTGCCCCTTGTCGCTTTATACTCAGCTTCCAAGTCAATCAGAGAAGGTTTTAAATCCGCATGTTTTAATTGGCTAACGGATTGCAAATTTCTATTTGGTAATCATCAACAAATTCCATGATATTATAGTTTCTAAATTTATCAACGAATATTGGTGCAGGCTCACCGTTATCCCAAGATAATTCGGCTAATTTTCTAAATATCTTTATAGGAATAATATCATATTCAACTTGGTGTTTTCCGTAAATTTCTTTTCTATGTATTGTAGTTTCTGTGTTACTTTCTAAATCATTTTCTACAACCTTCATAAATTCATTATCAATTTCAATTGATAAATTTGCCTTATTAATCTCATTTAAATCTGATTTAATAGTTATAAAGTCCTCTATTTGTTTATGCCAAGCATCTAATGACATTAACAATGCACCCTTACGACTTCCACCTTGACTGATGCTTTCAGTTGTCTGATTAAATAGTTTCATAAACGGTATAATTCCGTCTGAAGTATATTCGCCATTACCAACAGGAGTTCCTTTTGGTCTTAATTTAGTTAAAGATAATCCTTGACCTCCCTGTGCTTTATAAGTTAACGCTAATTCTGAATTAGTTTTCATTATATCATCGAGGGAATCCTTAACAAAACCAGATGAATAACAATTACTATATGATCCTTTTATATCTGTTGCTCTATTGGTTAATGTTCTTCCACCAAATAAAAACTTCTTTTCTAATATTAATTTAGCTATATCTTTATTTCCACCGCTAACTCTTTCAATCCATTGTGGAAAAGTTTCGTCATTATATGTATATTTATTTTTCAATATATCAATCCCAAGTTGATTTTCAGTTCCCAACCATTCTTCAACTGTTTTAATTTCCGTCATCCACATTCTCCTTTTAATTTAATCTTAATTATCTAAATCATCAAACCCACATTCATTGCAATGTAAGAAAACTATTTCTTCAATTCTATATGGATCATCTTTTTGTAACTCTGTATGTATTTCATTTTTGGTTTTATAAATCAATTTATTTCCGCAACATGGACATATCTTTTTTTCTTTACTCATTACATTAATCACCTCCTGAAACTCGCTTGACTGATAGCTATCATCCTTTAATTCCCTTAATTCAACTAAAACATCTTCTATGTATTTCTCGTCTGTATAATTCTTTATAATTCTAAGTAAATTTTTTATTGTAAATGAATTTACTGCTCTATAAAATGTTTCTTTTATTTAAACCACTTCCTTATAGTTTTTTATTAATATGTCATATAAATTTTCGGCAGTTTTCAACGGAATATCGTTGCCGTTTTCATCTGTAACTTTGCCTTTACACCATTTGTCACCAAAATCTAATTCATATAAATAATATCCAATCCAATCATTTTCTTTATCTTTAAATATTTCTTGCAACAATTTAAACACTAAATCTTCGTATTCACAGTTATAAATTTCAAACATCGCTAATTTTCTACCTGCATTATTTATATCATCATAAATTTCTTTTAGATTTTTTAATTCGTTTATTATTTTCACAAATAATTCTTTACTTATCATTATTGTTCCCTTTCTCTATTAGTAGAGATATTTAATCCCTACTAATAGTATATTACAAGTTT
>DAIMMR010000383.1:0-3829 GCA_036720575.1 Clostridium sp. | reverse complement strand
CCCATAAATAGCTAGACTCTCTAAATCACATAATTCTTTATATGGTTCAAAAACTCCATCATATTTTTCCGCATGCCATCTTACTAAACCATTTTTATCAATATTAACATATCTATCTAGCATTGTATTCCAATCATCATCTGAAATCTTATCATATTCTTCAACTACATTCGCTACTTCATCCATAACTAAAATATAGTTATTGTTATATGCTAAATCAATTGTTTCTTGATCAAAATATCTAAATAAAGAATGAGTTGATACAATATTTCTTCCTTTTTTGAATAAATATTTTATACCTTGAAGTTTAGACTTTTTTACATTATCTTTTGGTTGATAAAAACATTTAGTAGGGCAACTTTCAATTATTCTATTTACTTCTGTCAAAAATGGAGTAATATAAAGTATTTTTATATCATCAGATAATGAATTTATATAGTTTATCATAGCCGTTGTTTTACCACGTCCCATGATAGCATCTACAATATTTACTTTTATAAGATCAAATCCTTTCTTTAATATTTTGTTGCTTTTCAGATCATAAAATGCAATAAAAAGCAACAAGGCTAAAAACTAAAAAACCTAGGATTCATGCGGGTTTCGTTGCTCTGCGGGCTCAACTCCGTCGTGCGTCGTCCCAAGGCAAAAGCAACATTTGTTAAAAAAAACCTAGGATTCATGCGGTTTTTGAGACCTTCCCCTTTTAGAGAAAGGGGTATTAAAAAGCAACATTTTAATTTGCTAATATTTAATTATAATTTTATCACCTTCTATATCTCATATTTATGTTTAAAATCAACTTGAATTAATAAATTAAAAATATTTTGAGGACGCGATAGCGGACTCAAAGAAGTAAAGTTTGCGGCCCTTTGCAAACTTTACGCTAGCGTGGCACACTACAATGAAACGGTTATATATATTTTTTCATATATTCTCACATATATTCTTTTATATATATAAATATATATATATTCCTTCCCAATATATATTCTTTCCCACCGACATTTCACAATTCGCTATCGCTCATTGTTCAATGTGGTGATGGGAAAGAATCAAAGGATCACAGGGTGTTTTTAATTTACTTCTCCCATTATATCCTCTAATCCAAATGATAGATTTTCATATGATTCTTTAATTTCATCATCTGTAATGCCAGCATAACGAAGTGTGCATAGCCTTGAACCATGACCATATTGTAATTGTATAAGCTGAGTTCCACGTTCTTTATCTTTTGATTGTATAATAGTTTGATACGCATGAGTCTTTCTAAGAAGATGTGTTCCCGCTCTTACATCAATATGCAATTTATTAGTTACATCTTTTAATATATTTTCAATAGCTTTTCTTGTCATAGGTTGATTTTTATCATATCCATTGTTAGATTCACTACGAAATAGATAATCATCCAAATGAATATTATAACTGTGCTTTAAATAAAGTGATATAACCCATTTAATCATATCGTTAATATAGATATGTCTATTTTTAGCTTGCTTTCTAGTGTTACGTGTTTTGATTTCAAATACAATAAGTTTATCTTTGAAAGAATAATCCGTATTAATAAAATCAGAAAATTTTAACATTCTTAAATCTGAACATCTTAGTCCAGTACAAATGCCTATAACAAATAACATAAGATTACGATATTGCTTTTGATTAAGAAAATATCGTATAATACGTTTAATGTCTTTTATTGATTTAATAGGTTCAGCAGAATGTTCTTGGACTATTTCATTTTGAATTGGATGAATAGCAGGAAGGATATTCATATTTTTATTTAATTTAAATGAATTAAAATCAATAATATTATCTTGAAACGCTAAATTATTCATGTCATCAACTCCTTTAATATTTTTCTTCTATATTAATTATACACTTAAAATCAGAAAATATCAAGTAAATATCAATTAATTTTAATATTTTATAAAATAAATTTTGAAATAGTTTAGAGTTAAGATAAGTTAAAATATAATATAAGAAATGAGAGGTAAGATAAAATTAAAATTGGTTTTCTTGTTAGAATACTATTTTAGATTGAATTTTATGTATTTAATATTATGTTTTATAGTTTGTTTAATTAAGTTAGTGTAATTTCATAGTCTAATTATTTATAAGAAATTTATTTATTATTTCACAATAAAATATAGTAAGATAAAAATATAGTAAGATAATTGACGATAATTTATTAGTATGTTATATTAATACGGGTGATTAGTATGGCTATTATTGATGATGTGATTAAAGTATATGAGGAAAAACGAACTATTAATGAGGTAGCTCGCATATTAAAAATAAGCTCACAGAAAGTCCGTAGATTACTTATTAATTCAGGCCATATTCAATCAGAAAAATCAAGACAAATTTTATATTATATTTCATGTGGATTATCAAATAAAGAGATTGCTAATAAACTTGGAATATCTGTTAAAACGTTAAACAGTTATTTACCTTATAGAAAATGTGTTTATAAACAAAACACATGTAGTTATAATGCGGAAAAAATTAGAAAATGGAGAAAAAGTAAAAAGAGTAAATTGTAGTATGGTTGTAGGGTTGTAAGGGTTGTAGGGTTGTAGGTGAAAAAATAAATTATAGTAAATTATATGAGTTGTATAAATTGTATAAGTAAAAATTATAGGTAAAAAATTATAGGAAAAATTTGGATAAGATAAAGTTTATATAATATTTAAATAATATAAAATTCGGATAATATAAAAATAAATGTATTAAATGTTAAACATTAAATGAGAAGTAAAGCCAAATTTTTAAGAAAATAAAGTTAAAATGAATTTATAAGTTGTTATAGATTATTGTGAATTATTTATGATTTTTAAAGATAAATTAGGATTTCGATAAGAAAGTTAGGAATAATCGGAAAAAATTAAAAAAAGTAGAGAATAGTAGAGGATGATTATATAGAGAATAATTATAATAATTATATTATTTTTATAAGAATAGTTATATTATTTTTATATATATTGGGAGATTAATAGTAGGTTAAGATTAGATGAAGATTAGATCAATATTAGGTTAAATAATTTTTATTTTTAGTTGGTTAATTATGATTTTACCGAAATTAAAATCGAATATTAAAATAGGAAAAATGGGTAAAATTAAGAAAAATGGAAAATTTTTAAAAGAAGGGTATGAAAAAGAATGTTTCGATATAGAAAATTATTGTTGTGAGTGAAGTAAAACAGCTATAAGCCAATAGCAAAAATAATTCTATAAAAGAATGTAAAATGTCCCCCGGTAGAGGAAAAATATAATGTCTATGCGGAATTTTGAACTTCCGCTTTTGAGAGAATAGGAAGTTGAAATGCGATAATAGAAATATCATAATTTATCTGAATTAGAATAATAAAAAGTTGAATCATAGGCCAATCAGACAAGAATTTAATGCAATAAAAGAATAATATTATAATGCTTTTATGATATTATTTCGTTCGATGGACATGAAATAGTTTTCAATACTATGTAAACTAAACTATACTAAATTAGTATACTATAAATCATACTAAATTAGTATACTATAAATTATACCATTTAAGTATACATTAGAAATATACTATACTATTTTGGTATACAATAGAAGTCTGTCAATTGGCTGTACTATACCTTTTTGGTATACATTAAAGTCATATCTCTTTACTATGTTTTATACTATACAATTTTAGTATACATTAAATACATTTCGTCATTCAAAAAGAATTTTTATTCATTTTAATATTTTTCAATTCTTCCCATTTACGTTCTTTATCCGCATTACCCAATTCGTCAATCACTACCATATATAGATATAACTTTTCGTTTCTCATACCATTTTATA